>JALTBU010000030.1:0-3886 GCA_027008345.1 Nautiliaceae bacterium
AGATTTCACCTGAAATGTTAGATATAAAATTGCTAATAAAGAAAGTAAAACAAATATACCTACTTTTATTTCGTTTCTCATCAAAAAACCCTTATTTAAATAAAATTGACTGTTTTAAACCGCCTATCGGATAAAAATTTATGTTAAAACTTAAAATATAATCTACATTATAAGAAATACCGTTTTCTTTAAGCACAGGTGTTAATGATTTTTTAAAGCTAAAATCATATTGCCAACACTTTTTACTCATATTTATTCCAAATAACCAAAATTTTGGATAACGTTTTATCATATCATAATTATACTCAAAATATAATTTTTTGTATTTATTTATACCTTTATCAAAACGCACATCAAAACTTTTTAATTTAGGAGAATACTGATATACATGTGAAATTGTTAATTTATTAAGTAAAAAAGTATAAGAAACAGCAGACGCATTATAAACTGTCCTTTTTAAGTTCCAGTCAAATTTATTATTATCACTTATAGAAAAATTTTTATAATTTACATTTACCTGATTCTCCATAGCTTCGCTTTTTTTATCTGCTATATTATAAAATTGATGAAAAGTATGGTCAAAATAAAAACTGTTTTTTTGAAAAATCTGAAAAAGGTCAAAAGAAACTGAGTTTTTGATTTGAGAATAATTTATTATATCACTGTTTATTTTAGTCTTATCATAATTTTTCAAATTAAACGTTATCTGTGGTGAAAGTATATGCAAAAAACCGGTATTTTTTGTAAATGAAGAGTAAAATTTAAACTGTGTATATGCGTTAAAATAATAGCTTGGTTCTACTGATGAATTATAAAAATTGCCATACTCGCTTTTTAATATTTCACTTATTTTTAAATTGAGAATATTCGCAAAAAAATTAAAATTTACCGACAAAGGAAAGAAAAATGTATTAAGATAATATCTTTCGCCACTTTCACTATAATAGTTGTAAAGACTATAATCCAATGATGTAAAAAATAAACTATGTTTTTTTTCAAATTTATGATAATTAATTTGTGGTAAAACTTGAAGAGTTTTTTTATTGTTAAGAAGTGATGTATCAATAAAATATCTGTTATAAATACCAAAAACAGAATTATTGAATTCTTTCAAATAATTTATTTTTGAAGTAATAATTTTATCTGTTAGATATTTCTGGTTAAAAGTGTAATTTTTTGGATTAAGGTAAAAATAATCTACATCATTGGCATACTTTATATCAATATAAAGTTTGTCATTTCCAAAAACTTTGTCTCTTTTATAATTAAACTGATAACCGAAATGTTTTTTATGAGCTAAATTATATTTTGTAAAATATTTATTTTTATCAAAAAACACTCCAGCTTTAAAAATTCCAAAAGAATAAGGTGAATCAACAAACCTAAATGTTGAATAAATCCCTTTACCTCTTTTTATTCTTATTGTAGGAGTAAACTGTAAATCTGTCCTGAGTGATGTGGCAAAATAAATTGGTTGTGAATATAAAAAACCTTCTTTTACTGAATAACCGATATAAGGTCTTAAAAGTCCGCTTCTTCTTTGTTTATTTAAAGAATTAAAAAAAAACGGGAAATAAAATACCGGAACATTATGAATATAAAGAGTTAAATTATAAAGTCTAATATATTTTGTAGTTTTGTTGTAACTTCCACTTTTTGCATAGATATACCAATCTGGGTCATTTACACAACAACTGCTAAAAACCGTATTTTTAAAATATAAAATATTTTGATTTTTAAGAGCTGAAATTTTATTTTTAAACCAAACATCAAGTGACCTGTCATAATAAAACGAATAGTTTATTTTTATATTGTTTTTTGTTATAACATCCACTTTATTTGAAGCTAAAATACTATTTTTATAAAATAATATTACATTGCCTTTAAATTCAGCACTATGTCTATTTTTTATTATTGCTTTATCTGCTTGAATAAAAAATTCATCATTATAAATCATATAAGGTTTTTTCAAATAAATAAGCTTATTTTTTTCATAAGCGCTTTTTGCAAAAATTTTAAGTATATCTGAATATGCTAATACAGCCAATAATAAAAAACTAATTATCTTCAACAACTACACATCTCCCTATTATATCATGAAGAGCTCTATTGTAAGGATCAAAAAATGCAACCATCATACCTGCATAAAAAAACATTTCATCAAAATTTCTAAAAACACTTCTGATAAAACTTCTAAAAAAATCAGGTTTATCAAATGTCTGAGTATCAATTACTTTTATTTTTGTAATAATTTTTCCGATTGTTTTTCCATAAATTGCTACAAATATCCAATGATAAAGTGTATATGCGATAAAAATATATATAATTAATTTATCCGTGATTGTCATAACTTCCTCAAAAGTTTTTGCATTAGAAAATGAATCCAAAAAAGCAATCACAATTAAAAAAGAAATTAAAAAATCATCTATCATCATAGAAATCGCTCTTTTCGTCAATGAAGCAGTCTTATACCCTTCTCTTTGAAGTTTTTCACCTAAATCAGCATAATGCATCTATTCCCTTTAAAATTAAAGGAACTGTCAGTTCCTGTTTATTTTCCTATTGCCTGATATGCAATGTCGCGTCTGTATTTTTTACCTTCAAAATGAACTTTATCTACTATTTTATAAGCCTCATCCCTTGCTTCTTTTACATTTTTTCCATAACCTACACAAACAAGCACCCTTCCGCCGGTTGCATAAAGTTTTCCGTCAATTTTTTTAACGCCCGCATAAGCAATATAACCATTTGTATCGCTTAAATCATCAACTTTTATTTCAGCAGGCTCAGAGCTTGAATATGGGTAATTTCTACTTGCACATACAACTCCAACAGCTACCATATCTTTTATTTTTACATCTATTTTATCAAGCTGTTTTGTGGCACCATTATAAAACATATCATAAAGACTGCTGTCAATAAGAGCCATAAGTTCTTCACATTCAGGATCTCCGAATCTTACATTATATTCAAGGACATAAGGTTCGTTATCTACAATCATAAGACCTATAAAAAGAACTCCCTCATACGGATTACCCTCTTCTTGCATACCTTTAAGAGTAGGTTTAATGACTTTTTCTTTTACTTTTTCGTATATTTCTGGCGTCGCAAGAGGTGTAGGTGCATATGCTCCCATTCCACCAGTATTTGGGCCTTTATCACCATCAAGCAATCTTTTATGGTCCTGTGCGGCAGGAAGTAATACAAAATCCTTTCCGTCACAAATTGCAAACATACTAAGTTCAAATCCGTCTAAAAATTCTTCCACTATTACTTTTTTACCAGCTTCACCAAAAGCCTTTCCACTTAACATCTCTTCAACTGCTTTTTTAGCTTCATCTTTACTTTCGGCTATAATGACGCCTTTACCTGCACAAAGTCCATCAGCCTTTACAACTATTGGTGTTTTTTCCATACTATCTATAAATTCATATGCTTTTTGCCTATCATCTGTTTCTATATATTTAGCAGTAGGGATATTATATTTTTTAAGGAAGTTTTTCATATAAACTTTACTACCTTCAAGTCTTGCCGCATCTTTACTCGGTCCAAAAATTGTTAGATTATGTTTTTTAAAAATATCTACTATTCCTTCAACCAAAGGAGCCTCAGGACCTACAATAGTTAAATCAATGTTATTCTCTTTTGCCCAGTTTGCAAGCTCTTCGTAATCTTTAATATCGATATTTGTTGCAAACTCTTCCGTAGCCCCATTTCCAGGAGCATAAAAAATTTCAGCTTCATCTTTCATAAAATATCCGATAGAATATTCTCTTCCTCCGCTTCCTACAATCAAAACTTTTTTCATAAAACACCCTTTTTTGCGAAATTATATCATTTTTACATTTTTATTACACAACTAAACCCATCAACTCATCCACTCATC
>JALTBU010000030.1:3986-11350 GCA_027008345.1 Nautiliaceae bacterium
ACTCATCCACTCATCAATTATGCAGCTTAGCACCACTCACAAGAGCATAAATCCAAGGCCATATTACAATAATTATTAAAATAATCGCCAAAATTACATAAGAAATTTTAGGTTTTGCCTTTTGTCTCATACATTCAATGTCCGGATTGTATCCACCGCAAGATTCAAGATCTTTTGCAAATTTGTTTAAATATAAAAAATAATAACAAAAACCGCTAAGAAGTGAATTCGTAAGAAAAATTGAACCAAGCACAATCACCGGATGAAGTTTTGCATATGCCATAATATAACCCACCATTAAAGAAAAGATCAAAACACCAAAAGCTTCAGTAACCACTCTCCTGTAAAGAAGATAAAACCATCCAAAAATAAAAGCATATAGATGAAAAGACGGTTTACATTTACCAAGCCCGTCATCCCGAATTATCTCTGCAAATATTTTTTCATCTTTTGGTGTTAAATTATAGTAAGTTTCTTTTAAAATTTTTAAATATTTTTCTTTCATATTTTACCTTTTATAAATGTTTTGTAATAATCCCATATGGCAAGTGCCAAAAATCCTATTACCGGTGATAGAAATAATGCAATGAGCCCGAATATCCACATATTATATCCAAGTCTGTATGCAAAATATGCGACAATTGTAGCAAGCATTACGTAATTTATTAAAATCCATATATTCATAAACCCTCTTTTTTAGCTAAAATTATATTAAAAAAGGCTTTAAATGAAAATAAAAGTACCTAAAAGTTTTGATTTAAATGTCAAAAATTCCGAAAGTGTTGCAAAAATTGCACAAGCAGCCAAAAACGGAGGTGTAGGATATGCTCTGATGATACCTGCTATTAAGCCAATTTATGACAAATTACACCTTGCTTATAATCTCAAAAGGGCAAATGAAGAAAATTTTAATCTTTTGATTGCTATCGAAGGAATACATGAAGGAAAACTTAGTGAAATTTCAATTTTAAGAAAAAAAGGAGCAAGTGCTATTTATATAAATTCTGATGAAGATATGAATTTAATAAAAAGAGTTTTTGAATATGCTTCTTTTCTTGATATACCTGTATTTATAAACGCTAATAATAAAGCACTGAGCGTAGGGGTTATGAATGATTCTCCTCGTGCTTATGCACTAGGTTTAAACGGTATTCCAAATTATGCTGAGTCCATTGAAGTAGCAAAAATTTTAGAACTTTCCAAAAATTTTGACGCAAAAATAGTTTTTCAAAGTATTACAACCAAAGAATCAGTTGAAATATTAAAAAACAAACCTTCAAATGTATATGTTGATGTATGTATTGATAATTTATATTTTTGTGATGAAGATGTAGGAGAATTTAATACTCTTTTTAAAACAAAACCTCCACTTAGAAGTAAAGAAGACAAACAGGCTCTTATAAAAGCATGTGAAAAAGGAATTGTTGATTTTATTTCATCAAATCATATTGCAGCAATACAAAAAGACCTTCCATTTGAAGAAGCAGATTATGGCATAAGTAAACTTGATATTTTCTCTCAGCTTGCATATTCACTGCCTCTTCCCCATGAAACAGTTACAAAACTTATATCCACAAATCCTGCTAAACTTTTTGGAATTAAAATAAAAGAATATATTGAAATAGAATTTGGAGATTTTGAAATAGACTCTTCTTTATTTGCAAGCAATGCAAAAATCACCCCATATAAAAAACTTAAAGCTAAAATAATTTAGTGTTCTACACTCAAATTCCTTTCTTTACTTTTTATAAAAAATCTGCTATAATATATAAAAGTTTAAGGAGGGGAATATGCAATATTACGAAACTATAGAAGAAGGAAAAATCAGATGCCTACTTTGCCGTCATCACTGTATTTTAAAAGAGGGTCAAGTAGGCATCTGCGGAATAAATATGAATAAAAACGGTAAGCTTGTCAATCTCGCTTATGGACATCCGGCAAGTATAAATGTAGACCCAGTAGAAAAAAAACCTCTTTTCCATTTCCTACCAGGAAGTGCGGTACTTAGTTTTGGTACGGTAGGATGTAATTTTAGATGTCCGTTTTGTCAAAACTGGCAGATTTCACAAAATCATAATGTAGATAAATCTATTTATGTAAGTCCTGAAAAAATGGTTGATCTTGCACTTGAATATAAATGCGAATCAATTGCATACACATATAATGAGCCAAGTGTATTTTATCCTTATGCAAGGGATGTGGGAGTATTGGCAAAAGAAAAAGGACTTAAAAACATATTTGTCACTGATGGATATGAAAGCGTTTATGAAATTGAAGATATGAAAAATTGGGTCGATGCCTGCAATGTAGACCTTAAAAGCTTTAATAAAGAATATTATAAAAAAGTTCTAAAAGCTGACCTTGATTATGTGCTTGATACTATTAAAAGATTAAAAGAAGTAGGAATTTGGCAAGAAATTACCACTTTGGTTGTTCCAGGCGATAATGACAGCGAAGAAGAGCTTACTCAAATTGCAGAATTTATTGCAAGTATCGGAAAAGAAATACCATGGCATATTTCAAGATTCCATCCTGATTACAAAGTTCAGGACAAAGGCGCAACTCCAATGGAAACAATGCTTAAAGCTTATGAAATAGGTAAAAAAGCAGGCCTTAAATATGTATATCTTGGAAATGTGGCAATGCCGGTAATCACTTACTGTCCAAAATGCGGTGAAGAACTTATAGTTAGAAGTATATACAGAGTTGAAAAAAATATATTGCAAATAAACGAGAAAGGTGAAGCACATTGTCCAAAATGTGGTGAATTAATAGAAGGAGTATGGAAATGAGAAGAGCAGTAGTAAAAGAATGGTATGGCGGAACATGTGAAGCCGTGGAACAATTCATTAAACATTTTAATACAATTATTGATGAAAATGTTGATGCACAAAAAGCTGCTGAAATTTTTGCTATGAAACCAAAAGCCATTATCGTTCCTCATGCAGGTTGGGTATACAGTGGATTTACAGCAAATTTTGCTTATAGAATTGCTTCAAATACAAAACCTAAAAGGATAGTTGTAATAGGACCGTCTCATAAATTTCCTATAAAAGGAATTTCTACAACACTTGAAGACGTTTACGAAACACCTTGTGGATTATTACCGATTGACAGGGAATTCTCTAAAAAACTTATTGAAAAATTCGGCGTATTAAATCTCGAAGAAGTTCATCAGGAACACTCAACGGAAGTGCAAATGCCATTCATTTATCACTATTTCGGTGAAATTCCTGTGGTTGAGTTAATTTACGGAGATTATGATCCGTCTATATTAAAAGATATTATTGAATATGCAATAAATGATAATTCTCTTGTTGTAATTTCAAGTGATTTAAGTCATTATTATGATTTGAAAACAGCGAATGCACTCGATTATAATTGTTTAGAAGCAGTACAAAATCTCGATATTTCATATCTTCAAAATTGTGAGGCATGTGGTAAAATAGGAATCACAGGTATGATATTAGCAGCAAGAGAAATGAATTTAACGCCGTTTATTGTAGATTACCGTACAAGTGCAGATGTAAGCGGTGATGAATCAAATGTAGTGGGATATATGAGCGCAATATTCACTTAATAATTTTTTGTTATAATTAAACCCTAAAACTTCCGCAAAAGGAGGTGTAATGGCAAGAGGAAAATTCAAAATGAAGAGGAAAAGAAGAAGAGTTTTATACTCAAAATAATTTTCCCTTCATTTTTTAATTTAAAGTAAAAAAATGATACATTATGAGGATAAAATTCTTTCAATACCGTCAAAATACAATATTTCATATATATCTTCAATATTAAAAAATTTCAAAATTGAAATTATAAATATTGATAAAAAAAATCAACATTTTTTATATTATTTAGATAAAGCCTTAAACGAAGAATCATTAAAAATCATAAAACTTATTCTTGCCAAAAAAATTCCTTCTGAATGCAGACTTTATTTTTTAGCTGAATTTTTAACTCTTAAAGAAATAAATTTAATCCGTGCAATAGCAAAATATCAAAAACAGCTTCTTTTTGAATTTGAAGAAAGACTTATTATAAACACTCTTCTTTTATATTCAGATATAACTTTATTGATTATAAAATATTTTAAAAACAACTTTTCAAAAAATGATAAAACAATAGAAAAAAAGATTGAAACAGAGTTAAAAAACATCACCAATCCAAATCACAGTAAAATATTGGAATTTTTTTATATAATAGTAAAAAATATAACAAAAACAAATTTTTTTCTTAATAAAAAAACAATTTCTTTCAAAATTGAAACAAAAAATTTTAAGCATATGCTTTTTGGAATCCAGCCAAATATAGAAATGTTTGTATATCACAAAGATTTTAATGGTGTTCATCTTAGGGTCAGTAAAATAAGCAGGGGCGGAATCAGATATTCCACAAGAACAGATTTCAGAGAAGAAATAAAAGATTTAATGAAAACACAGATGATTAAAAATGCTTTTATTGTACCTGACGGAGCAAAAGGCGGCTTTTTCTTAAATGGAAAAATTACATTAAAAGAGGCCTATTCACTTTATATTGATTCACTTTTGGATTTAATAGATTTATCTTTAAATCATGATAAAAAATCAGATTTTTATTTTGTTGTAGCAGCTGACAGAGGAACATCTCATTTTAGCGATATAGCAAATGAAATTGCAATACAAAGAAATTATTTTTTAAAAGATGCCTTTGCAAGTGGAGGCAGCAGTGGCTATTCGCATAAAAAACTCGGTATTACTGCAAAAGGTGCAATCAAATCTGCAGAGATTTATTTTAAAGAATCAGAAAAAAACATTTATAAAGACAAAATAAGCATTGTAGGTATAGGAAGTATGAGAGGCGATGTTTTTGGAAACGCTATGCTTTTAAATAAAAATTTTATGCTGATTGCCGCAATAAGCCACAATGAAATATTTATAGACCCAAATCCTGAACCATTAACAGCTTATAAAGAGAGAAAAAGACTTTTTGAAAATGAACTTGGCTGGGAACATTATGATTTAAAAAAAATTTCAAAAGGTGGAGGGGTATTTAAAAGGAATGATAAAAATATAAAATTAACCGAAGAAATTAAAAAACTTATAAATACAAAAAAAGACACAATATCAGGTGAAGAATTAATTAAAAAACTACTTGTTTTAAAAGTTGATATGCTTTATTTTGGAGGTATTGGCACATATGTAAAGGCAAGTAATGAATTTAATATACATATCAGTGATAAACAGAACGAAAATATAAGAATTAATGCAGGTGATATTAAAGCTTTTTGCGTAGTAGAAGGTGCTAATCTAGCACTTACAATGAAAGCCAGATATGAATATGCCTCAAACGGTGGAAAAATAAATCTTGATGCAATAGATAACTCTGCCGGTGTTAATATAAGTGATTATGAAGTCAATATGAAAATAACTTTAAATGAATTAATAAATAAAAAAATAATTAATGAAAAAGAAAAAAAGAATATTTTAACATCTCTTACAGATGAAGTTGTTAAAAAAGTTTTATCAAATAATAAACAGCATTCACTTATTATTACACTTGACTCAAAAAGTATCTATAAAGAAAAATTAATTAAAGTATTGGAAGTTCTTGAAAACAAAAGTGATTTTAAAAGAGAATATTATTCAATTGTTAAAAATTCCGAAATAGATATTTTATATTATAAAAACGAACTAATAAGGCCTGTTTGTGCACTTTTGATGCTTTATACAAAACTGTTTTTGAAAAAATATATTTTAAACAGTTTTAATTTAAACGATTATAATGAATATCTCAAAAAATATTTTCCTGAAAATTTCAAAGGCTATGAAAATCACCCTCTTAAAAATGAAATTATTGCCACACAAATAACTAATGAATTAATAAACCATTTTGGAATTGGTTTTATAAGTGATTTTAATGAAGAAACATTTAAATTTAAAATAATTTCTCATTTATTTTTAATGAAAATTTTCAATATAGAAAACCTTTTTAAAGAGGCTGAAAATTTACCTGTTAAAAAACAATATGATATCTTGATAGAGATTCAAAGAGTTTTGAAATTTAGCAATAGAATATTTTTTAAAATTTTAAAAAAAGAAAAAATTGATCTTAAAAAATTAATTGAATTTAACAAATTTGATATTAATTTAGAATTTTTTGAAAAAAATAAAACATTAGCTCACTTTATACCTTATATACTTTATCTGAGTTATAAAAAATATGATTTAGATTTTACACTGAATAATCTAATCAAAATTTTAAAAACATTTAAAATTTCTTCATTACTTAATGAAATATATAAAATAAAACCTAAAAATGAAATTGAAAAAAAATTAAAAGACGAAATTGAAGAATTACTCGAAATTTTTGTTCTCAAACTTCTAAAAATTATTTTAAACAATAAAAACTATACGGAAAATATCTTAAAAGAATACGAAACACATTTAAAAAACACAATAAATAAAAGAAGAAAAAAAGATATTATGGAGTTTACACATATAGTAAATTCTATGATTTTGGCACTAAATTGATTTAATAATTTTATTTGCAAGCCCCATATCAACATCACCTCTTTGTTTTAACCTTTTCATAATTTCACCTATATTTTTTGAACCAATTTCATCTATAATTTCTTTAATAATTTTTGTTGTTTCTTCTTCATTTAACATTTTAGGTAAAAACTGTTCATATACTTCAAGCTCTTTTTTTGCATCTTCCATACCGGCGTCTATAGACTCTTTTGCCATTTTTGAAAGTTTTTTTGCTGCTTCCATTATATGTTTTTCATTTACTTCTTCGCTTTTTTCTTTTGCAATTTTCTGTGCTGTATCAACTAACATCATTAAAGCATTTGCTTTGGTTTTATCTTCTTTTTTTGCTTTCATCATCATTTTTTTTAATTCAATTATTGTCATATTCACTCCTTTTATTTTATTTACCTACACAAAAACTCCCAAACATTTTATCAAGCATTTCATCGTATTCAAAAGGTTTTGTAATAGAAGAAATCTCTTTTATAGCATTTTGTATGTTGTAACTAAAAAGTTCAAGCTCACCAGTAGATAAAAATTCTTCGGCATTCTCTATTTCGTTTAAAGCATTCTCAACAGCATTTACCTGTCTTGCAGATATCAAAACATAACTATCCTCAGTATTATATGAATCAAGAATTTCTTCTATTTTTTCAGTAAGGGGTGTTATATCGTCTTTTGCACTTATTTTTACAATTTTAAAATTTTTAAATTTATCTAAATCTATTTTAATTCCCCTATCTATCTTATTAATCACAATTATTACATCTTTATCCTGATTTTTAACAAGATTTAAAATCTCTTCATCCTCTTTTGTAAAAGAAGTAGCATCAAATACAGCTAAAATAATATCAC
>JALTBU010000031.1 GCA_027008345.1 Nautiliaceae bacterium
CCATAAGCCCAAAGTTCTAAAAGCCAAATATAAGGCGAAGTTAAATTTAAATAAATTCTATTAGCAATAATTTCAAAAGGATTTTGAATAAATCTAATTCCTAAAGATTTAAAATAATCAATCTGATTTTTAGAAGTTGCTTTTACAATTAAATCAATTTTTGGATTTAATAATTTACAAATAGTAGCTATTTGCATATTTTTTGCATCATCTTCAAATAAAGATATAACACCTTTACAATTTTTTTGATTAATTCCGGCAAGTTTTAAAATATATTGATTTGTAGCATCACCTACAATAGCGGGGACAAACGGATAAAAATCTTCTAAAATAAGCTCTTCTATTTTATTTTCATTTTTGTCAATAACAACAAATCTTACATTATTTTTAGAAGCTGAGTTTATTATATCTTTCGTAATTCTGTTATAACCTAAAATAATATAAAAATCTTCAACTAACCCTTTAACATGTTTTCTAAATTTATTTACCGCTATTGCCTTTTTTAGCGCATCATCCTGAATTAACGCCACAATCGTTCCTATTGCATAAAACCAGCCAATTACAGTTAAATAAATAGCAACCGTAACCCATAATTTTTGAGGATATGTAAAAGCATAAGGGGATTCACCAAATCCGATAGTTGTAGCCATATAACTTACAAAATAAAAAGCATCAAAAAAATTTAGATGATAAATATGACCTTTATCATCCATTCCAGGAATCAACATCATTCCAAGAATCGAAATAGAAAAAGTAACTAAAAGCACCAAAAAAGGCACTCTTAGTTTTTTTAAAATTATCCAGATTACTTGATTATTTTCCATTTTTATCTTTTTGATTTTAAAGTATCACCGATAAATAAAATTACCGATACTAAATTTGCTAAAAGCGCCCCGCCTGAGAGTGAAACAATAGAAACAGCAACCGTCACATTAAAATCTTTAAATCCATAAAGGCTAACTGCCCATACGATAGCGGCACTTATTAACTGAATGTCCGCAACTAAACTAGTAGCAAGCAAAACAGCCCCAAGTTGCGTTTTATCCCCAAGTTTATAGGAAGTTGCAATTAAATTAATAACAATAGCGGCAAAAAGCTCATAAGCACTATGCTGTGCAATTTTAGTAGGGTCTCCGTAAAAAAAACCGAAATTAAGCGTCATTGCCAAAATAAACCAAAAACCTGAGATAATTTTATTCATATTCATAATAAGCCTTTTTTAAAATTATATTCCTATAAGAAAAAAAGGGAGGTTATAAAAAATCAAAAATTAATCTTTTGTAACACTTTGTAACAATTTTTCTATATTTTCAATAACTTTCTTAATGGATTGAATATTTACTCTTTCTCTAATAGAATGTGGATTTTCTATTTTTGGCCCGTAACTTGCCATTGAAACATTAGGAAATTTCTCTTTTAATATTCCACACTCAAGCCCTGCGTGAATAACTTCAAGTTTTGCATTTGTAATCTCTTTTAGTTTTAAAGACAAATCGCTTTTTTCGGCTCTCCAAGCCGGATATTCATCTTCAAACTTAACTTCACATCCAAGTGTTTTTATTTTAATATATTCTTTTAGTTCTTGTAATTTTTCATTTGTATTAGCCCTAGCACTTAAAATTATATTCTCTTCTTCAATTAACGCAAAATTTATTGATTTTGATGGAATTTTAAACTCAAAATCAAACTCAAGCACTCCGTGAGGCATTTTTCTTAAAAATTTAAGATATTCATTATCATAAATTTCAATATCTTCATCTCCTTCAAAAGCTTCTAGGGCATAAGCATTTACAGGAATTGAATTTCTTCTCTCCCCTCCTTTAATAAAAGCTAAAGAATCAACTTTATAAATAAGTTCAACTATTGCATTTGGAATATTTTTGTCTATATCAACCCCGCTGTGACCGCCTGGGAGGTTAGTAATACTTACTTTTCCTAAGCTTCCTTTTATTTTCTCTTTTTTTAAAGGATATTTAACTTTTACATCAACTCCTCCCGCACAGCCTATTAAAATAACCTCATCATCTTCGCTGTCTAAATTTAATAGATATTTTGATTTTATATCAATAGATAAATTCTTAGCTCCAATCAGTCCTATCTCTTCATCATTTGTAAATAAAAATTCTAAATCATCATATTTTTTCATTAAATACATCATAATAGCAATTCCAATTCCGTTATCTGCCCCAAGACTTGAATTTTTAGCTTTTAAATATCCATCTTCTTCAATAACTTCAATTTTTGGAGCATCCCCAACACAAACCATATCCATATGAGATTGAAAACATATTTTAGGCTCATTTTTTCTGGCAACAATATTACCCGCATCATCACTTAAAACTTCATAACCTAAATTTTTAGCATAATTTATCAAAAACTCTTTTATCTCTTTTGTATTTCCACTGCAATGAGGAATTTTTGTAATTTGTATAAAATTTTCCAAAACTTCTTTTAATGCCATAACTCTCCTTTGATATAATTTCTAAAAAGGTCTTTTATGAAAATATTATTCTTAATAATAGCACTTTTTTTTGCAGGTTGTGTAGATAAAACGGGAATTTCTTTAGATTTATACCCAGAGTGTGAAGAAAATTACGATTTATACGGCGTTTATTATCAAAAATGCAAACATAATATATATAATTTCAAAAAAAAAGGACACAAAATCTGTCTTGATTGTAATTAAAGGTGAAAAATGAATATAGAAGAAATACTAAAAGAACGTCAAAAATGGTTTGAATGGAAAAATATAAAACCACTTTTTCTTAAACTTCAAGAGTTTAAAAATGAAAAGTGTAAAGTGAAAAATGTAAAATTAAATGATATTATTGAAATTGAAACAGAGGAAAATCCAAAAATTCTAGAATTAGCAAAAATGCTAAAACCTTGGAGAAAAGGACCTTTTAAAATAAATGATATTTTTATCGATAGCGAATGGAAAAGTTACATAAAATGGAATACTATTAAAAATTTCTTAAATTTAGAAGGAAAAGATGTTTTAGATGTCGGATGTAATAACGGATATCATATGTTTAGAATGCTTGAAATGAATCCAAAAAGCATAACCGGATTTGACCCAAGTGCCTTATTTAATATTCAGTTTGAATTTATCAATTCTTTTATAAAAAGCGATATTGAGTATAAACTCTTAGGAGTTGAGCATATTCCATATTTTAATAAAAAATTTGATACTATTTTTTGTATGGGCGTTTTATACCATCGAAAAGACCCTATAGAAATGCTAAAAGAAGTAAAAGCCGGACTTAAAAAAGGAGGAGAAATTATTTTAGATACATTAATTA
>JALTBU010000032.1 GCA_027008345.1 Nautiliaceae bacterium
GTATTTGGAGATGGTGGAATCAGTGCATGGGCTGTAAATTCGTTTGATATGGCTTTTATAGCTGCATTTGTTGGATATTTTGTATATCAAGCACTTAAAGACAAAACAAAATTTGCCCCATTTATTGCAGGATATTTAGCAATCAATGCTGCAGCACTTAGTGATTCAATAATACTTGGAATTCAACCTCTTTTATTTACAGATGCAAACGGACATCCTCTATATTTTCCTTTTTCTTTAAAAGTTGCAATCCCAGCTATGATGAGCGCACATTTACTTGTTTTTGGAGTAATTGAAGGGGTATTTACACAAATTGTTTATGCTTTTTTAAAAAATAAAGGAGCTGTTTATGAAAAAGTCAGTTAAAATTGCTCTCATTATTTTAGGTATTATGATTTTATCAGTTCCACTTGGACTTTTAACTGATGCCCCGGCTTGGGGAGAGTGGGATAATGATTATTATAAAAAAGTATTAGGATTTATTCCAAAAGGAATGGAATCATTTAATTCTTTCATAAAACCGATTTTGCCTGATTATTCAGTTCCTGGTAAAAGTGATGTTTTTGGGTATTATGCAAGTGCAATAGTAGGCGCTGTTTTAATATTTTTAGTTTGGTTTATAATTGGAAAAATCATAGCAAAGAAAAAAATTGAGAGATAATTTAATAAGAATATTTTTTATACTCTCTTTTTTTATATTATTAAGTATAAGGGAAATATACTTTTTAATTATTGCTATTTTTTTCTTATGGGGAGTAAGTTTAAAAAAATTTTTTAAACTCAATAAAAGAGTTATTAAATCAATAATAATTTTTAATTTAGGTGTCAGTATTGGTTATATTCTAATGGCACTTATTGAAAATATATCACCTTGGCATTATGTAATTTATATAAATTTAAAAGTTTATATCTTAACTTATTTTGTATTTTGGTTTTTTTCTAACTATTCAGTAATGAAATTTATGTCTTTTTCAAAAGATTTAAGTTATCTTACAACAATTACACTATCTCAAATTTATTCTTACAAAAAAACTTTTGAAGATTTTAAAATGGCTTTTAAAGCAAGAGTTTATAAACTCACAGACAAAAGTCCAAAATTTATAACAAGAACATTTGAATTTTTCTTACAAAAAGCAATTAATGATTCAAAAGAACGCTCTCTTGCAATGAAAGCAAGAGGATTTTTTGAAAATTAAAAATGGAAAGTGAAAAATGAAAAATATAATTATTTTAAAAAATATTAACTATAAATATGAAGATAACTATGCTTTAAAAAACATTAATTTAGAAATAAAAGAAGGTGAAAAAGTTGCTCTTCTTGGAAGTAACGGAAGCGGAAAATCAACACTTTTAAGAATTATTGCAGGTCTTTATTTTGCAAATGGAGAATATTTTTTTGAAAATGAAAAAATTAAGAAAAAAACTGCTAAAAAATTAAGAAAAAAACTTGGAATTCTTTTTCAAAATCCTGATTCTATGATTTTTAATCCAAACGTTTATGATGAAATTGCTTTTTCACTTAAAGAATTTGGATTTAGTGATATTGATGAAAAAGTAAAACAAATTGCAGAAAAATTTAATATAACTCATTTACTTAATAAATCTCCTCTAAATTTAAGCGGAGGAGAAAAACAAAAAGTAATTTTAGCTTCAATATTAATTTACAATCCAAAAGTATTGCTTCTTGATGAACCTACAACTGCGATGGATCCGAGGACTACTGGATGGTTTATAGATTTTTTAATTGATTTAAATAAAACAATAATTCTTGCAACTCACGATTTAGCAGTTGCATATGAGAGTTGTGATAGAGCAATAGTTTTAGATGAAAATCACGAAATTATTTATGATGGAGATATAGAAAAACTTATGGAAAATTTAGACATTTTAATTAAAGCAAATTTAATTCATAAACACAAACACAAACATAAACGATTTATTCACTCGCATTATCATACACATTTTGATATAATAAATAATCATTCATAAAAGGAGTAAACAATGTGCACAGATTGCGGATGTAGTACTGGACATAAACACGATCATGATCACAAACATGAGCATAACCATTCTCATATAAATGAAGATATTAAAAACAATCCTCAGTTATCTCACAAAGTAACTGTAATTGAAAAAATATTATCTAAAAATAATCAAATGGCAGATGAAATAAGAGAAGAATTTAATAAACACAAAATAACCTGTTTTAATATGATGAGTAGTCCTGGAAGTGGAAAAACAACAACTCTTGAAAATTTAGCTGATAAACTTCCTTTTAAATTTGGTGTAATTGAAGGAGACCTTGAGACAAGCAGAGACGCTGAGAGGATTAGAAATAAAGGAATTTGGTCTTTTCAACTTCAAACAGGAAGAGCCTGCCACCTTGATGCTGGAATGGTAAAACATGCAATTCCACATTTTCCATTTGATGAAACAGAAATAGCATTTATTGAAAATGTAGGTAATTTAGTATGTCCTGCAAGTTATGATGTAGGAGCGCATTATAATATGGTTTTTGTATCAGTTCCAGAAGGCGATGATAAAATAGAAAAATATCCGGTAATGTTTAGAAAAGCTGATATTGTAATTATTACAAAAGCAGATATGCTTGAATTTTTTGATTTTGATGTAGAAAAAGCAAAAGAAGCAGCATATAAGCTAAATCCAAAAGCACCTGTTGTTTTACTAAATAATAAAACTGGTGAAGGATTAGAAGAAATAATTGACTGGATCACTCAAAAAAGAAAAGAGCATTTAGAAAAGTTAGGAGCATAATATGTGCTTAGCAATTCCAAGCAAAGTTATAAAAATAGATGAAAACAATATGGCAGAAGTTGATACTCTTGGTGTTAAAAGAAAAGTTAGCCTTGATTTAATGCCTGAACCTGTGGAGGTGGGAGATTATGTATTAATTCATGTTGGCTATGCAATGGGCAAAATTGATGAAAAAGAAGCCTTAGAAAGCATTGAAGTTTATAAAAAGTTAGCCAAAGCGGCAATGGAAGAGGAAGATGCCATTTCTCCCGAAGAGTTAGTAAATGAGGACGGACCTCTTCTTTATAAACCACCGAAAGAAAGTGAAGAGTAAAAAATGAAAAGTGAAAAGTTAAAGGGGACCCCAAAAAATCAAAGATTTTTTGGGGAGTTAACTCTAAAAGATTTATATTCAAAATTTAGAGACCCTAATACTATTAAAGCTTTAAAAAAAGAGATAGAAAAAGAAGCAATTAAATTAAAAGAGCCTATGAGAGTTATGGA
>JALTBU010000033.1 GCA_027008345.1 Nautiliaceae bacterium
GCTTTTCCTTTTTGAAGTTCTTCCCAAACTTTCATAGCATTTCTTTGAACAATTTTATAAGCATCTTCCCTGCTTATTCCTCTTTTAGGAAGTTCAAGCAGTACTCTTTGAGAAAATACAAGTCCACCTGTGAGATTTAGATTTTTCATCATATTTTCCGGATAAACCACAAGATTTGAAATAATATTATTTAATCTATGAAGCATAAAATCAGTTGTAATAAATGCATCCGGAAGCCAAAATCTCTCAACTGAGCTGTGAGATATATCTCTTTCATGCCAAAGTGCAACATTTTCCATTGCAGGAACAGTATAACTTCTAATAACTCTTGCAAGTCCTGTAATATTTTCACTTAATACCGGATTTCTTTTATGTGGCATTGCAGAAGAACCTTTTTGACCTTTGCTAAAATACTCTTCTGCTTCATAAACTTCTGTTCTTTGGAAATGTCTTATATTGACTGCAATTTTTTCAACAGTTGAAGCTAAAAGTCCAAGAGCTGAAGCAAGTCTTGCATATCTATCTCTTTGAATAACCTGATTTGAAATTGGAGCTGGTTTTAAACCTAAAAATTCACAAGTCAATTCTTCAAGCTCAACTGGTGCATGAGCAAAGTTACCCATTGCACCGCTAACTTTCCCTACACTTATAACTTCAAGAGTCTCTTCTAAATTTTTAAGATGTCTTTTCATTTCATCATACCAGATTGAAAGTACAAGTCCAAAAGTAATAGGTTCTCCGTGAATTCCATGGCTTCTACCGACCATCAGTGTATATTTATGTTCCATTGCCCTTTTTTTAATGCTTTCCATTACCATTTTCACATCTTCAATAATAATTTTAAGAGAATCTCTCATTTGAAGAGCAACTGCTGTATCAATGGTATCAGAGCTTGTCATCCCGTAATGAACCCATCTGCTCTCTTCGCCAAGACTTTCTGCTACACTTGTTAAAAATGCAATAACATCATGTTTTGTTTCTCTCTCAATCTCATCAATTCTTTTAATATCAAATTTAGCGTTTTTAACGATTTTCTCTGCATCTTCATCTGGAATAAGTCCTAATTTATTCCATGCTTTAACAGCTGCCTTTTCAACTTCAAGCCATGCATTATATTTAGCTTCCTGAGTCCATAATTTTTTCATTTCATCTCTACTATATCTTTCAACCATTATTTACCTTTTTTTGATACAATTATAACAAAAAGGCTTATTATGTTTGATATAGGCTCTACTGAGTTTTTGTTTATCGTTATTATTGCCATTATTGTATTAGGGCCTGATAAGCTCCCAGAAGCTCTTAAAACAACAGGGAGACTTATCGGAAAAGCAAAAAGAATGTGGCGAGATGCAACGGCAGACATAAGACGGGAACTTGAACTTGAAGAAATGAAAGAAGAGATGCAAAAATATAAAGAAGAACTTAAAAAACTCCAAGACCAGGTAAACAAAGATACTCAAGAAATAAACAAAGGTCTAACAAATTTAGATGATCTCACTGCTATGGGTAATAATAGAAACTTTAAGGATATGATTAAATAATGGGATTTGTTACAAAAGAATTTGAAATTAAAGATACAAAAATACTTGATTTTTTAGTAAAAGAACTTGGATTTAATTTAAGAGAAGCAAAAAGGGCAATTGATAGGGGAAGAGTTAGCTTAAATGGCAAAAGAGTAACTGAAAAATCTTTTAGAGGCAGTGGAATATTAAAGTGCATCGTATTTGAACCAAACGGATATGGGATAAAGCCTATATTTGAAACCATTCATTTTGCAGTATTTGATAAACCAAGCGGAGTTGCAATACATCCCAAAAAACTTGCAAATACAAAAAGTTTACTTGATGATGTAAGAAGTTTATATGGAAATAACGCCAATTTAGTCCATAGACTTGATAAAGAAACAAGCGGCCTTATAATAGCTTCAAAAAACAAATTTGCTGAATCAATTCTAAAGCAAATGTTTCAAAACAAAGAAGTAGAAAAAAAATATTTAGCATTAGTTAAAGGACATATTAATAAAACTTTAACGATTAAAAAACCAATATTGGCGAATAAAGATGAAAATATAAAAGTGAAAGTTGTAATTCATCCTGATGGAAAAGAATCTGTTACCATTGTAAAACCAATAAAAAAAATAGGAGATAATACATTAGTGGAATGCTCTCTTTTAACAGGAAGACAGCATCAAATAAGAGTTCATTTATTCAGTATAGGTCATCCTATTATAGGAGATCCTTTATATGGTGTTGATAATAATTTTGCAGATAGATATTTAAATAAAAAAGTAGATGAAAAAGAAAGAATAAAAATTACAGGGGCAAAAAGATTAATGCTTCATTCATATAAACTTGAATTTGAATTTATGAATAATAAATACATTTTAACAAGCGAATTTAAAGATTTATTTAATTCTTTTAAGTAAAACTTAAGAATAATTAGGTATAATTCGGGTGCAATTTCCCCTCCTTAAAAGTTTTAAACCTCCAAAGACCCTTTTTGGGTTGTTGTTAAAAACAAGATTATTAATAATTATATCAAAATAAATTTATTTAATTAACAAAAAAGTGTCAGAGGAATATGTAATATATAAAATTTGTGGCTCCGGCGAGAGGACTCGAACCTCTGACCCGACGGTTAACAGCCGTCTGCTCTACCGACTGAGCTACGCCGGAATGTGGATTAGAATTATATATAAAAAATAAAAAAAATGCAATATAATTTTAAAAATTAAAAGGAATAAAATGAAAAAATTTAAAATAGCTTTTAAACTTTGGAGTTATATAGCAGGATTTATGAGCTTAGTAATTTTTACAGATTTTATTATTTTTATAGATTTTATGGAGTATTCAAATTATTTTCGGTATATGAAAGAAATTTTTATTGCACTTTTTATAATAACAATAATTATCAGTTTTTTTATTGTTAATTTATATTTTGACTTATTTAAAATTAATATTAAAGCTAAAAATAAATTTATAAAAATGCTAAAAATATATTGGAGTATTTTATGGAGAGCTTTGTTAATTTTAATACCAATTATAGGTTTTATTGCATATAAATATCATGGTTCAATTGAAAGCAGAATTGCAACTATTATTATTGAAATATTGGTGGGATTCCCTGCTATTTGGTGGTTTTTAAATAGTAAAAAAATTATAATAAAATAATTTTGCAACTAAGTTGCATTTTGATATAATTTTATCCATGTGTGAAAAGCTAAAAAATCTCAAAAAAACTGAATATAAAAT
>JALTBU010000034.1 GCA_027008345.1 Nautiliaceae bacterium
ATGATGTATAGTATAGGAAAAGACAGTTCAGTTATGTTACATTTGGCTATGAAAGCATTTTATCCAGGAAAGCCTCCTTTTCCTCTTTTGCATGTAGATACATTATGGAAATTTAAAGAAATGATAGAATTTAGAGATAAAAGAGTAAAAGAATTAGGTGTAGATTTACTTGTTTATACAAATCCGGAAGGAATAGAGATGAATATTAATCCTTTTATTCACGGTAGTAAAGTTCATACCGATATTATGAAAACGCAGGCTCTAAAACAGGCTCTTAATAAATGGGGATTTGATGCTGTAATCGGAGGAGCAAGAAGAGATGAAGAAAAAAGTAGAGCAAAAGAGAGAATTTTTTCTTTTAGAGATAAAAATCATAGATGGGATCCTAAAAATCAGAGGCCAGAACTGTGGAATTTATACAATACTCATATAAACAAAGGTGAGAGTGTAAGGGTATTTCCACTTAGCAATTGGACAGAACTTGATATCTGGCAATATATATATCTTGAAAATATTCCAATTGTACCGCTATATTATGCAAAAGAAAGAGCTGTTGTAGAGTATGAAGGTGCAAAAATATTAGTGGATGATGAAAGAATGCCTGAAATTCTTAGAAAAAAAGCAAAAAAAGAATGGGTAAGATTTAGAACTCTTGGATGTTATCCTCTAACAGGTGCAATATCTTCAAAAGCTGATACACTTGAAAAAATTATCGAAGAGATGCTTCTTTCTAAAACAAGTGAAAGACAAGGAAGACTTATTGATAAAGACCAGGAAGGCAGTATGGAAAAGAAAAAGATTGAAGGATATTTTTAATAAAAAAATCAGAAAAATGAAAAGGATGGTTGATGAGTAATGATTATAAAGAAGGAAATATAGAGGAGTATTTAAAAGAACATGAAAATAAAGATATGCTTAAATTTCTTACATGTGGTAGTGTAGATGATGGTAAATCAACCCTTATAGGAAGACTTTTATATGATTCTAAAATGCTTTTTGAAGATCAATTAGCTCAAGCAAAGCAAGAGAGTAAAAAATATGGGACAACAAATGAAGAAATAGATTTTGCACTTTTGATAGATGGATTGCAAAGTGAAAGAGAACAAGGAATTACTATTGATGTTGCTTACAGATTTTTTTCAACAGATAAAAGAAAGTTTATAATAGCAGATACACCTGGTCATGAACAATATACAAGAAATATGGTAACAGGAGCGAGTAATTCTGATCTTGCTGTAATTTTGATAGATGCAAGAAAAGGCGTTTTAACTCAAACAATAAGACATACATTTTTAGTGACACTTCTTGGAATTCAAAATGTTGTAGTGGCAATTAATAAGATGGATTTAGTTAATTATTCAAAAGAAGTTTTTGAAAATATTAAAAAAGAATATGAAAAAATGTTTGAAAAACTTAGAACTTCCCTTCCTTATAAGACAATGAAATATAAAATAGAATTTATTCCAATAAGCGCATTAAAAGGTGATAATGTAGTAGAAAAATCTAAAAAAATGCCTTGGTATGAAGGGAAATCACTTCTTAGATATTTAGAAGAAGTAGAAATTTTAAGAAATGAATTTAATGCGTTTAGATTTCCAGTACAATATGTAAATAGACCAAATCTTGATTTTAGAGGGTTTGCTGGAACAATTAGCAGTGGAGAAATAAATGTAAATGATAAAATTAAAATTTTTCCATCGTTAAAAACTTCTATTATTAAAGAAATAGTTCCACCTATAAATCCAGAAAAAGGCGTAAAGCAAGAAGAAAAAACATTAAAAACTGCATTTGCTCCAATGGCTATAACTTTAACTTTAAACGATGAAATTGATATCAGCAGAGGTGATTTGATAGTAAAAGAAGGAGAAATAGAGCCTAAATTTAATGATTCTTTTGAAGCAATGCTTGTATGGCTTGATGAAGATGGACTTAAAAACAGGGATTATTATTTGAAAATATATACCAAAGAAACAAATGCGAGAATTAGTAAGATTTTATTTAAAAAAGATGTAAATACACTTGATAAAATTGAAACTAAAACATTAAATTTAAATGATATAGCAAGAGTTCAAATTGATTTAGATGAAAAAATCGCATTTGATTTATATGAGGAAAATAAAGGCACAGGTGCTTTTATATTGATAGATAAAATTACAAATAATACAGTAGCTGCTGGTATGATAGTGGGAGAATCCACTAAAAATATTAAAAAAAGGATTTATACTGAAAGTGAAATAGCCCTTAATGAGTTTATTAGAGAGCAATTTCCTGAATGGGGATGTAAATCTATTGAAGAAATAGAGGAAAATGTATAAAGAAACAAATATTCGCTCAATTATAAAAGGTATAAGTTGGAGAATAGTTGCAACAAGTACAACAATGGGAATAGTTTATGTGTTTTTTGGAAATGTAGAACTTGCAATAGCAACAGGACTTTTGGAAACAGTTGCAAAAGTTGGACTTTACTGGGGACATGAAAAAGTTTGGCAAAAAATTAAATTTGGCAAAAAAAGAATAGAACCATTTAATATTTGGTTTACAGGATTGCCGCTTAGTGGAAAAACAACTATTGCAGATTTAGTCTATGAAAAATTGAAAAAACTTGATATTCCACTTGAAAGATTAGACTCAAAAGATATTAGAGAATTATTTCCAGAAGCCGGGTATACTAGAGAAGAAAGAAACAGACATATAAAAAGAATAGGTCATTTAATTCAAACTTTACAAAAAAATTCGGTTTCTACTGTATGTAGTTTTGTAAGTCCATATAGAGAATCAAGAAAGATGATAAGAGAAATGGTAAAAAATAACATAGTAGTTTATGTAAAAGCAAGCATTGAAACTTGTAAAAAAAGAGATTATAAGGGAGTATATGAAAAAGCTTTAAAAGGGGAAATTAAAAATTTTACTGGAATTAGTGATGTATATGAAGAGCCAAAACATGCAGAGATTGTTATAGATACTGAAAAATTATCACCAGAAGAAGCAGCAGATTTAATAGTTAAATATGTTAAGAAACATTATATAAGGTAGAAAATGTATAAATTTAATGAAGAAAAAAATAATGTTATTCCAATAGCACATAAAATAAAAAGAAGTGATAGAGAAAGGATTAAAAATCAAAAAGCATGTGTTATATGGCTAACAGGTTTATCTGGAAGTGGTAAAAGTACTATTGCAAATGAGCTTGAATATCAGTTAAATAAAATGAATTATCATACTTATTT
>JALTBU010000035.1 GCA_027008345.1 Nautiliaceae bacterium
ATACATTTCCATCTGTAAATATTTTGTTGAATATTGAATATTTTAAGAGTTTTTTAAGCGAATATAAATACACAGTATTGTTGTTTAAATTTGCAAAAATGAAAGAATTTAACATAAAAATTAGTTTTTTCTTTAAATCTATTACTATTTTTTCATTAAAATTTTTTATATTTAAATAATGGTCAATATTAAATTTATAAAAATACGTAAATGAATTAATATATTTATTTTTTATATTGATGGTAATATTTGAATCAAAAAGCGTATTTAAAAATTGATTTGGAACTGAAAAGTGTTTCAATATAATAATTGAATTATTTAAATCACCTCTCATTTGCATATGTTTATATGAAAAATTAATATCATTATATTGAAATAATGAGTCCGTAGAATTTATATCATAAATAATATTTTTAAGTTTATTATTTATAAATATTTTGAATTTTATATAATTATTTCCTTTTACTTGAATTATAGGAATATTCATTCCAAATTTTTTTAGTATATTTAAAACATTCTTATTAAAAAGTGTATGAGTTGAAGATGAGAATACAAATGGTTTTTTATAAAAATTAATTTTTGTATTGTCAAATTTGATGTTATTGAAAATAATTGTATCAGTTTTTGCAATTTTATTATTTAGTTCAATTTTAGGTTTTGAAATAATTGTATGAAATCCTAAAATTTTTCCTAAAATGTCTGAAAATAAAATTATGCTTTTATTGCCTCTTATAATTTTGTTATTTAAAGTAAAATATTTATGTTCCACTTTATTATCTTTTAAATAAAAATAAAATTTAGGAAGTTTTGAAATGACAAGTTCTTGACTTTTTGCATTTATGTCATTATTTAACTTTAAATCAATAGCGTGTATAAAAAAATTTCCATCGTTTAAATAATAGTTAAATACAGGATTTTTTGCATATAAAATATAATTTTTGTAAAAAAGCTCTGCATTTTCAGCAGAGCTTATAACGGATCTATTTTTTAAATTAAAAGTTAAAATTATTTTTTTTAATAAAAGATTTTTTATTAAATTTTTATATTTAATATTTGTTTTTGAAGCTTGCAGGTTTATAATATTATTTTGTGTATTACCTTTTAATTTTATAGATAATATTTGAAAGTTTTTATTTATTAATTTAAATAAATTCATATTGAATTTTGCTGAATAATAAGTAAAAAATGTATTTATTTTTCCATATATATTTAAATTATCTGCCTTTAACAAAAAATTATTATATTTTAATTTTATTTTTTTTGTTTTTAACGAATAATATATAAAATTATTATCTATTTTAAAAGCAATGTATAAAATTTTATTTTTAAAATGTGTTTTTATATTGGAAAATACATAATTATCTGTATAATAGGTAAAAACATAGGAATTATTAAAAATATATTTTTTATATTTTATTCTTTTTAAGAAAATTGAGCTATAGTTTTTAAATATTTTAAAATAGCCATTAGCATCAATATCGGGAGAAATTATTTGGAAATTGTTTTTGTTTAAAATTATTTTTTTTATTATTAATGTATTGTCTTTGTAAATATTATCTATTTCAATTTTTTTGAATAAAGGAAGAATTTTAGTGCCATAATAAAAAAAATCGTGAAGTTTTATTGCATCTTTATGATATTTTTGTGTAGTATAAGTTTTTAGATTTTCTATTTTCAAAATTATTTTATTATCAATTTTTATAAAAATCTTTTGAATACTGAATTTGTTAAAATTTAAATTATAAAGGGTTAAACCCTTAAAAAGGGAAATAAATATAATGAATAAAAAGAATATTATTACAAAAATAATCGCTGCAATCGAAGTTTTATTTGTTTTCACTATATTTTTCCTTTTTTATTTTACACATCCTATTCAAACCAAGAGGGTTATTTATATTCCAAAAGGTAATACAAATTATACAATAAAAACATTACAAAATTCTGGTCTGGATATAACGGATTTTGATAAATTAATTATTTATTTAATGGGGTATCCACAAGCGGGATGGGTTGATTTAAAAGGTACAAAATTTACAAAAGGTGATTTTTTATATAGACTCACACATTATAAAGCAGCACTTAAAAATATTATGATTATTCCAGGTGAGACAAATTATTTTATTTTTAAACAAATAGAAAATAAATTAAAAATAAAAAATTTTTACTGTAATATTGATGAAGGATTCATAAAACCAGATACTTACAGGCTTCCAATCGGTATGAAAAGAGATGATGTTTGTAAATATTTATATGAAAAATCCCTTAAATGGCATAAAAATCTTGCAAAAAAATTTTTTGGAGTTTGGAATTATAAAACTTATAAAAAATATCTGATAATTGCTTCAATAATACAAAAAGAAGCTGCAAATTCAAATGAAATGAAATATGTTTCTGCTGTGATATATAACAGACTCAAAAAACATATGAAACTTCAAATGGACGGAAGTTTGAATTACGGAAAATATTCCCATACTAAAATAACTCCCAAAATGCTAAGAAATGACAATTCATCATATAATACATATAAAAATTACGGTCTTCCTAAAAATCCTGTGTGTGTAGTAAGTCAGGATGCGATAATTGCAGCTGTATTTCCAGCAAAAGTCAATTATTTATATTTTGTAAAATGCGGTAAGCACCATCTTTTTGCAACTACATATAAAGCTCATTTGAGAAATATAAGAAGATGTAAATGAGTTGATGGGTTAATGGGTGGATGTGTGGATAGGTAAATTAGGGAGAAAGGAATAGGGAAGAGGGAGTATGAGTTTAGAATTATGAATTTAACGAATAATTTGTATTTCAATTTTCAACTTTTCATTTTTCATTTTACGCTTTTTTTGCTACATATAGTAACAGAAAAAAATCATAAATTTAAGAAATTGTTACAAATTGTATAAAAGCTGATAAAATTTAGAAAAAACAAAAGGAGAATATATGAAGCCAACAATCGTATGGACAAAAATTGATGAGGCGCCTTATTTGGCAACATTTAGTCTGCTTCCGATAGTAGAAGCGTTTACAAAAGATGCAGATGTAAATATTGAACTTAGAGACATTTCACTTGCAGGAAGAATTATTGCTGAATTTAGCGATATGTTACCTGAAAATTTAAGACAGCCTGATGAACTTGCATATCTTGGAGAGCTTGTAAATAAACCAGAAGCAAATGTTATAAAACTTCCTAATATTTCAGCTTCAGTAGTTCAGCTTAAAAATGCAGTAAAAGAGCTTCAAAGCCAAGGTTATCCACTTCCAGATTATCCAGAAGAGCCAAAAAATGCAGAAGAAGAAAAAATCAAACTTAAATATTCAAAATGTATTGGTTCAAATGTTAATCCAGTGCTTAGACAAGGAAACTCTGATAGAAGACTTGCAAAACCTGTAAAAGATTATGCAAAAGCACATCCACACAGAATGAGAGATGTAAAAGAAGGATGCAAATCTTATGTAAATCATATGAATGAAAAAGATTTCTATCAAAATGAACAAAGTTATGTATCTCCTAAAAACCAAACTGTTACTTTTGTGTTTGAAGATTATGAAGGAAACAGAGAAATTTTAAAAGAATTACCGCTTGAAAAAGATGAAATTTTAAGTGCAAGTTTCTTAAATAGAGCAGCTCTTAGAGACTTTTATGCAAAAGCTATTGAAGAAGCAAAAGAAAAAGACATTTTATTCTCACTTCATTTAAAAGCTACAATGATGAAAGTAAGTGATCCTGTAATGTTTGGGGATGCTATTAGAGTATATTATAAAGAACTTTTTGATAAATTTGGAAATGAACTTAAAGAAATCGGATTTAATCCAAACAATGGTCTTGCAGATTTAGAAGCTAAACTTGATAGATTACCTGAGGATAAACAACAAGCAATTAAAGAAACTTTAAAAGAAATTTATGCTAAAAATCCAAGACTTTATATGGTTGATAGTGATAAAGGAATTACAAATCTTCATAAACCAAATGATGTTATTATTGATGCATCAATTCCGGCTGTTATTAAAAACGGACTTCAAGGATGGGGACCTGATGGGGAAACAGAAGATTGTGAAATAGTGGTTCCAGATAGAACTTATGCAAGAATGTATAAAGAAATTGTTGCTGATTTAGTTAAAAACGGACAATTTGACCCAACAAAAGTAGGAACTGTTCAAAATGTAGGTCTTATGGCTAAAAAAGCAGAAGAATACGGAAGTCATGATAAAACATTTTTCCCTCCAAAAGACGGATTTATAAAAGTAATTGATGAAGATGGTAATGTAGTAATGAGTCATGAACTTCAAAAAGGTGATATTTACAGAGGCTATCAAGTAAAAGATGATGCAGCAAGAGACTGGATTAAACTTGCAGTAAACAGAGCAAAAGAGAGCGGATATCCTATTGTATTCTGGCTTGACAGTAACAGAGCTCATGATGCTAACTTAATTAAAAAAGTACTTGAAGAGCTTCCAAAATATGATTTAAGTGATGTTGAATATTATATTATGGCTCCAGAACAAGCTATGAAATATACTGTAAAAAGATTTAGAGCCGGAGAAAACACTATTTCTGTAACAGGAAATATTTTAAGAGATTATTTAACAGACCTTTTCCCAATTATTGAAGTTGGGACAAGTGCAAGAACACTTTCAATTGTTCCATTGCTTGCAGGTGGAGGTCTGTATGAAACAGGTGCAGGTGGATCTGCTCCAAAACATGTAGAACAATTCTTAAAAGAAAATCATTTGAGATGGGATAGTTTAGGTGAATTTTTAGCACTTGCTGAATCACTTAAACTTGCTGAGAAACAAAGTGGAAATAAAAAAATAGGTGTTATTTCAGAAGCATTAAATAGGGCAGTAGCAAAATATCTTGAAAATGATAAAACACCAAAAAGAAAAGTAGGTGAACTTGACAATAGAGGAAGTCATTATTATCTTGCAACATATTGGGCGGAAGAGCTTGCAAACTGTGGTGACACTGAACTTGAAGCTAAATTTAAACCTGTTGCAAAAGAGTTAAAAGAAAATGAACAAAAAATTCTTGAAGAAATAAAAGCAGTAGAAGGAAAACCTGCTGATATTAAAGGATATTATCATCCAGATGAAAGCTTGGTTGAAAAATATATGAGACCAAGTGAAACATTAAATAAAATTATTGATGCTTTAAGATAATCCCGTTTGGGATTATCTTTATTTAAAAGGTAAAAGATGAGTAACAAAGTCTCAATAATTGGTGCAGGAAATGTAGGAAGTATAGTTGGTTATTCTCTTGCAATGCAAGGGCTTGCTCATGAAATAATTCTTGTTGACAGAGATACTGACAGAGCAAAAGGAAAAGCTCTTGATATGAGTCATGCTGCAAGTGCTGTGAGAAGCCATTCCATTGTAAGAGCTGCAGAATCTTATGAAGATATAAAAGATTCAAAAGTTGTCGTAATTACTGCAGGATTTCCAAGAAAACCGGGAATGACAAGAGAAGATTTACTTTTAAAAAATGCAGAAATAATGAAAGATGTTGTTACAAATGTAAAAGAATATGCTCCAAATGCTATAATTATTACCGTTTCAAATCCTCTTGATGCAATGACTTATACTGCTTTAAAAGTAGGCGGATTTAAAAGAAATCAAGTAATTGGAATGGCTGGAATACTTGACAGTGCGAGAATGGCTTATTTTATTTATGAAAAACTTGGTTATGGGGCAGGTCAGATTAGAGCAAGCGTAATCGGCGGACATGGAGATTTTATGGTGCCACTTCCAAGATACTCAACTGTTGCAGGAGTTCCTCTTAGTGATTTACTAACTCAAAAAGAGATTGAAGAAATTGTTGAGAGAACCCGTCACGCAGGAGCAGAAATAGTAGGATATCTTAAAACCGGAAGTGCATATTTTGCACCTGGAAAATCAACTGCTATTATGGTTGAAGCTATTCTTAAAGACTCAAAACAGATATTTCCTTGTGCAGTCTTGCTTGAAGGTGAATATGGCGTCAATAATGTGGTAAACGGAGTACCAGTTATGCTTGGTGGAAACGGTGCTGAAAAAGTTATTGAAGTTACACTTGACCCGTGTGAAAGAGAACAGTTTAGAAAATCAACTCAGGCTGTCAAAGAAATGATTGATATATTAGAAAAAGAATTTTTTAAAGGATAAGACATGAGAACAGTTAAATATGATGATATTGTAAAATCAATTAGGGATATGATTATTTATTCTACTACACATCTTTCACCTGATATGAAAAAGGCGCTTGAAGAAGCTTATGAAAATGAAAAAAGTGAAGTAAGTAGAGCTGTTCTTGCTCAGCTTCTTGAAAATGCGGTAATTGCAGAAAAAGAATGGAAACCTCTTTGTCAAGATACGGGGCTTGCTATATATTTCGTAAAAGTTGGAGAAGATGTAAAAGTTGAAGGCGGCACTCTTAAAGACGCAATATATGAAGGTACTGAAAAAGGATATAAAGAAGGATATTTAAGAGCTTCAACTTGTGATTGTTTTACAAGAGCAAATCTTAAAGATAAAGTGGGATATAATCTTCCTCCTGTAATTTATTTTGATATTGTCCCTGGTGATAAAATTGAGATTGAATATGCTGCAAAAGGCGGTGGAAGTGAAAATGTGTCTCGTGCTACAGTACTTGCTCCGGCAGCTGGAAAAGAAGGAATTAAAGAATTTGTTAAAAAAGTTGTAAGTGATGCTGGTCCAAATCCTTGTCCTCCGTTAGTAGTAGGCGTAGGCATTGGAGGAAGCTTTGATTATGCAGCTGTTATGAGTAAACATGCACTGTTTAGAGATATAGGAACTCCAAATCCGGATCCGGAACTTGATGCTTTGGAAAAAGAGCTTAAAGAAGAGCTTAATAAACTTGGAATAGGTGCTATGGGAATGGGTGGAACAGAAACTGTTTTAGCTGTTCATATAGAAACATTTCAGCCTGGCAGAATGTGTCATATAGCATCACTTCCTGTTTCAGTTAATATTCAATGTCACAGCAGCAGACATGCACATATAACTCTTTAAAGGATAAAAAATGGCAGAATATAGATTGACTACACCTCTTAGCGATGAAGATGTAAGTAAACTTAAAGCAGGAGATATTGTATATTTAAACGGAACTTTATATACAGCAAGAGATGCGGCTCACAAAAGACTTGTTGATTTGATTTTAAGTGGAGAAGAACTTCCGTTTGATTTAAAAGGTGCTGTAATTTATTATGTAGGTCCAACTCCTCCAAAACCGGGTGAGCCTATTGGAAGTGCAGGACCTACTACAAGTTACAGAATGGATCCATATGCCCCAATTTTAATTGAACACGGTTTAAAAGGTATGATTGGTAAAGGTAAAAGAAATCAAGCTGTTAAAGATGCTTGTGTAAAACACAAAGCTGTATATTTCGGTGCAGTGGGAGGGGCTGCTGCACTTATTGCAAAAGCAATTAAAAAAGCTGAAGTTATAGCTTATCCAGAACTCGGACCAGAGGCTGTCAGAAGAATAGAAGTAGAAGATTTTCCTGTGGTTGTTGTAAATGACACTTATGGAAATGATTTATATGAAGAAGGAAGAAAACTCTGGGAAGAAAAATAATCTTCCCTGTTACTTATCCTCACATTTAATTTTTGCTTAACAATTTTTTGTAACTTTTTGAAACTGAGTGTGATATAATAATTTTATTGAGTTTAAATAAAGGAGTATAGATGAATATACATGAATATCAAGCCAAAGAAATATTTAGAAAATACGGTGTACCTACTCCAAGAGGAGGCGTTGCTTTTTCTGGACCAGAAGCAAGAAAAGTAGCGGAAGAACTTGGTGGTGATTTATGGGTTGTAAAAGCTCAAATTCACGCAGGTGGTAGAGGAAAAGCTGGTGGTGTAAAACTTGCAAAATCACTTGATGAAGTAGAAAAAATAGCAGAAGAAATGCTTGGAATGACACTTGTTACTCACCAAACAGGACCTGAGGGTAAAGTGGTTAAAAAAGTATATATCGAAGAAGGTGCTGATATTAAGGCTGAATATTATCTTGGAATGGTTCTTGATAGAGCACTTGAAATGCCTGTTATGATGGCAAGTACTGAGGGTGGAATGGAAATTGAAGAAGTTGCGGCTAAAACACCTGAGAAAATCATTAAAGTTCCTATTGATCCTGCTATTGGATTTCAGCCTTTTCATGCAAGAAAACTTGCATTTGGACTTGGACTTGGAAAAGATGAACAAAAAGAATTTATAAAATTTGCAAGTGCACTTTATAATGTGTATATGGATAACGATGCTGAACTTATTGAAATTAACCCTCTTATTAAAACAGGCGAAGGTAAATTTATTGCTCTTGATGCAAAAATGGGATTTGATGATAATGCACTTTATAGACATCCGGATATTGCAGAAATGAGAGATTTAGACGAAGAAGAACCAACTGAACTTGAAGCTAAAAAATATGGATTAAGTTATATTAAACTTGATGGAAATGTTGGATGTATGGTTAATGGTGCTGGTCTTGCTATGGCTACAATGGATATTATTAAACATGAAGGCGGTGAACCTGCAAACTTCCTTGATGTTGGTGGTGGGGCAAATCCAGACACTGTTGCAAAAGGATTTGAAATTATTCTTAGTGATCCTAATGTAAAAAGTATTTTTGTAAATATTTTTGGTGGAATTGTTAGATGCGACAGAGTTGCAAACGGTATTTTAGAAGCAACTAAAAAAGTAGAAGTAAATGTTCCTGTAATTGTTAGACTTGACGGGACAAATGCAGAGGAAGCTGCTGAAATACTTAGAAATGCAAATATTAAAAATATAATCCCTGCTGAAGATTTAAAAGATGGAGCTAAAAAAGCTGTTGCTGCTGCGAAAGGAGAGTTATAATGAGTATTTTAGTAAATAAAGATACAAAAGTTATCGTACAAGGTTTTACTGGTAAAGAAGGTACGTTTCATGCGCAACAATGTATGGATTACGGAACAAATATTGTTGGAGGTGTAACTCCAAACAAAGGTGGTATGACTCATCTTGGAAAACCTGTTTTTAATACTGTTGCTGAAGCAGTCAGTGCAACAGGAGCTACTGTTAGTATGATTTTTGTTCCGCCTGCATTTGTTGCAGATGCAGTGATGGAAGCTGCAGATGCTGGTATTGAATTAGCTGTGATTATTACAGAAGGTGCTCCTGTTAGAGATATGATGTATGCTAAACATTATGCTGTTAAAAAAGGTATGAAAACAATTGGACCAAACTGTCCAGGAATTATAACAGCAGAAGAGTGTAAAATAGGTATTATGCCAGGTAACATTTTCAAAAAAGGAAATGTGGGACTTATTTCTAAATCTGGTACTTTAACTTATGAAGCAAGTAATCAGGTAGTAAAAGAAGGTCTTGGAATTACAACAGCTGTTGGTATTGGGGGAGATCCAATTATTGGGCTTAGTTATAAAGAACTTCTTCCAATGTTTGAAGCAGATCCTGAAACAGAAGCAATCGTTATGATTGGTGAAATTGGAGGAGATTTAGAAATTCAAGCAGCAAAACTTATAAAAGAAAAAATCACAAAACCTGTGGTTGCTTTCATTGCAGGTCAAACTGCTCCAAAAGGTAAAAGAATGGGGCATGCTGGTGCAATTGTCAGCGGAAGTAAAGGTACAGCTCAGGAAAAAATGGAAGCTCTAAGAGCAGCCGGAGTTTATGTAGTTGAATCTCCTGCGGATATAGGTGCTACAGTAGTAAAAGCTCTTAAAGAAAAAAAATAATAAAAGGCCAAAAATCCTAATGATTTTTGGCATCTTTATATCATTTGCAATATTATATTCCCTCTCGATATAGCTATTCTATATACAAATAAACTGATTTGGCTTGTTTTCACTTTTAATTGTTAATTTTACATTTTCAATTTCCCATTTATAATTTATATTACTATTTGTAACAATTCATATAAAAATCCCTATATTTAATTAATTTTAGATGTTTATTTAGGTATCATATATATGTAAAGAAAAGCAAAAGGAGAATAAATGGCTTTAAATGTTGATTTTAAATTAAAAGCACCTGAAAATACGCCTGTTTGGGTAGATGAAGCAAAGTGTAAAAGTTGTGAACTTTGTGTTGATTTTTGTCCGACAGGAGTTCTTGAAATGGTTCCTGATCCACATAATATTTTAGGACAAATGGTTAAAGTTACACATCCTGAATATTGTATCGGATGTAAAGAGTGTGAACTTGAATGTCCTGATTTTTGTATTTTTGTAGCTGAGAGAAATGAATATAAATTTAAAAAACTTAATGAAGTTAAAAAGCTTAAAGGAGAACAATAATGCCAAGAGAAGTAGTGTCTACCGGAAACCAACTTGCAGCAAAAGCAGCAATTGATGCAGGTTGTAAATTTTTTGGAGGATATCCAATTACTCCATCAAGTGAAATTGCACACGAAATGAGTAAACTTCTTCCAAAAGTAGGTGGTGTATTTATTCAAATGGAGGATGAAATTGGAGGTATATCAGTTGCACTAGGTGCAAGTATGAGTGGTGTTAAATCAATGACAAATACATCTGGACCTGGTATTTCACTTAAAGCTGAACAAATTGGTCTTGCTTTTATGGCAGAAGTTCCGTTAGTTATTACAAATGTAATGAGAGGTGGTCCGTCAACAGGTCTGCCAACAAGACCACAACAAGGTGACATTCTTCAAGCACAAGCTCCAACTCACGGTGATTATCAGTCAATTGCTCTTTGTCCAGGGAGCCTTGATGAGTGTTATACTGAAACTGTAAGAGCATTTAATTTAGCTGAGAGATTTATGACGCCTGTATTTGTGTTACTTGATGAAACACTCGGACATATGGTAGGAAAAGCGGTACTTCCTGATATTGAAGAAGTTGAAGCTAATACTATAAACAGAAGAGTTTATGAAGGTGATCCTGCTACATATGAACCTTATAATGTTCCAGCGGATGAGCCTGCAA
>JALTBU010000036.1 GCA_027008345.1 Nautiliaceae bacterium
CTTTTAGATATCTGTCAAGAAAAGTCTTTATAACTGCATTATTGCCTTCTGTTGTAGAAGAAGTTATTAAAATATCATCTTCATCACTTGCCCCAATTCCCGGATAAATAATATCATATGCTTCATTTAACTTTTTCCTTGCTTCAATTCCAAGGTCATATATAACATTTATATTTCCAAAATATTTTGTTGCATCACAATAAACTTTTTTTACTCTCTCATCCATAGGAGTAGTTGAATTGTTATCAAGGTAAACCATCTTATCTCCTTTTTTGGTTTACCTTAACTATAACAAAAACTTATAAATGAAAATTTGATTTATATCAATTTTTTATTATTTCTTTTTAATAACCTAAAATTCCTTCTTTTTTAGCAAGTAATAATTCAATTTCCTGTGGTCTTTGAATATAATATCCTTGAGATAAATCAATTTTTATTTCTTTTAAAATTTTGTAAACTTTTTCATTTTCAACAAACTCTGCAATCACTTTCAATTGCATTTCTTTACCTAATATTGAAATAATTTTCGTAACTTTTTTAAGATATTCATCTTTATCAATATCTTGTATTAAAGTCCCGTCTATTTTTAAAAATTTAATTACACCTTTTCTTGTAAGATCAACAACTGTTTTAAGAGATGAATATCCACTGCCAAAATCATCAATCGCAAAAACGATTTTATATTTTTTATGCAAATTTTCTACTATTTCAAGATTTTTAACCATTTTCTGTTCGGTTAATTCTAAAACAATATTAATTTCTTTAAAAATTTTTTCAAATTTTTGTATATATTTTTTATTTAATAATGAGACAAAACTTACATTTACAAAAATAGTATCCGTTAATTGTTTGATTAAAAACAGTTTTTTTTCAATATTTTCCAATACAAGAATATCAAGATCAGTAATTTTTCCCATTTCATATACTTTATCTATAAAAATACCTGCACTTATAAGTTTTTTTTCTTCTTTTATTCTCACCAATGTTTCAAAAAACTCACATTCATTAGTATAGGTATTAACTATTGGCTGAAAAACGACATCAATTTCTTTATTTTTTAATTTATTTTCAATATAAGAGAAATCATATTTTTCATTAAGCCATTTTCTTACTTTTTCTAAATCATCATCTTGAATAACAAAATATAATTTTTTATTTTCTTTTTTTGCCCTCTCTTTCAAATAAATAAGAACTTTGACAATATCATCTGATGAGAGGTTTAAATCATCAATTTTTATCAAAATCGATACAATAATATAATCCATCTTTATTTTCAAATCTTCTATTAAAATTTCTTTATTAATTAAATCATCAATCTCTTTCATTAAAGAATAAAATTCCTCTTCTGATATGTCACACGCATAAAAATAAAAATTTGCGGTAATTCCTCTTATAAAAAAACACTTATCCTGTTTTGGGAAAAGGAAATCTTTTAATTTTTTTTCAATAATATTAATAGCTTTTGTTATGTTATCTTTGCCGTAAATACTGTTTAAAGATTTCAAATTTCTAAAATCAATTAAACTTACATAATAATTTTTATGTTTGTTAACCAATGTTAAAAAATTAAAAAAAGCATTTTCCAAATCAGAATAAGCTATAAAATAAAGTTCGTTTATTGTAGCTATAAATTTTAAGCTTTGTTCTTTAAACTCTTTGAAAACAAGGTATGCTTGAATATATTCACCTTTTAAATATAAAAAATAAACACTGTTTGCGCTTTTATGTAATAAAGTGTGTAAGTCATGAAGGTAAGAGCATTTATTCATATCAATACAAACCATTAAACTTTCAGGATAATTCAATATGTTATTAAATTTACATTTTTTTGCATCAATTAAAGGATAAATACTCAAATCGTCTTTTTCCAGAGCTTTTATAATATTATTTAACCATTCAATATGAGTTTTATACATTAAATATTTTTTAAAAGGAGATTCATTCAAATCTTGAAGAATATGTATATCTTTTTTGATGTATATTTTTGCCAACAAATTATTAAATAAATCAAATTTTTTTCCAAATTCTATAATATCTTCTTTTGAAATATCATACATACTGAGATAAGTTAAAATTTTATTTTTTAAACTTGACATACATTTGTATATAACGGGATAAACAACATCAATTTTATTATAAAATTCAAGCATCTGATCTTCATTTATATTGTTATTTTTTATTTTTGATAGATATTCTTTTACAAGAAGTTTTTGGATTTCAAAAAGTTTTTCAAGAGTAAAATCAGAATCAACAAATTGATATATTGTAGTATCTTTTTTTATATCTTCATGTAATTCGTTAATGATTTTATCTAAATTTTCTTCTATTATCTCTAAATATTCCATGATAATACCTTAATTTTTATTAAGAACATTATAATATAAAAAAAGAAAAAATAAAAAAGTTAAGATTTTTTAAGAAGTCTAGATAAAATACTTTGAAGTTTAAGCCAGGATTTGTGAGGCATTAGAGGAAATCCGCTGTAAACTCCCGGTTCTTTTATAGTTTTTGTAACGCCCCCTCTTGCTGCAATCGTAGTAAATGGAGCAATTTCGAGGTGTCCGGCAGTCGCACTCTGTCCACCCATTACCACATTTCTGCCAAGTTTAGTAGAACCAGAAAGTCCGACTTGTGAAACTAAAATAGAATATTCCCCAATCTCACAATTGTGTCCAATTTGGACCAAATTATCAACAATAGAGCCTTTTTTAATTCTTGTCTCACCAAATACCGCTCTGTCAATAGTGGTATTTGCCCCTATTTCCACATCATCTTCAATAACTACTCTTCCTAAATGATAAATTTTTATATGTTTTCCTTCTTTTGTATGGGCATATCCAAATCCGTCACTTCCAATTACACTTCCGGCGTGAATTTTTACATTTTTGCCAATTTTACTGTCTCTGTAAATTGTAACATTTGGATATATAATACTTCCTTCATCAATTTCAACATATGGACCAATAGTTACATTTGGCATTATCTCAACATTTGCTCCGATTTTAGCTCCCTTACCAATCACAACGCTTGGGTGAACTTTTGCAGATGTGTTTATCTGGTATCCGCCATCTTCAAATGGAGGATTTACAAATAATTTTGTAAGAAGTGCCAATTTAAGATAAGGCTCGTCTGTAATCAAAGGTATAACACCTTTTGGTAATTTTGAGGCATCTTCTTCTCTTATCAAAAC
>JALTBU010000037.1 GCA_027008345.1 Nautiliaceae bacterium
GTAAAGCTGTTTTGGCAGGAGGAGGGGATATGTTTTTGAAAAACAGCGGTTTTTATATAAGTGCCGTTGAAAATATCGATTATTTAAAAAAAATAGCCACTTTAATAAAAGAAAACGGAATGTATGCAGGACTTAAAAATTATGAGCTTTGTGTTTCACTTGCTCCTTTTTATGATTTTGCAATTTTTAATAAAAAAAGATATTATAAATTAAAAATTTTTGAAAAACTGAATAAACCTCTTTTAAGGATAAAACAATGAAACTGCTTTTTATAAGACACTCTCTTGCAATGGAAAGGGATGAGTTCGAAGGACACGATTTTGACAGACCTTTAATTGAAAAAGGAATAAGAAGAGCCAAAAAATTTTTTAAACATATAAAAAATATTTATGAAATTGATTATATTTTAACTTCTTCTGCCAAAAGGGCTTTAGAAACTGCTGAAATATTACACAAGTTTTATCCAAAAGCAGGGTTTATAAAAACAAACAGGCTTTTACCTGGGGCAAATATAAACGATTTGAAAGCTGAGCTTAACGGTAAAGAGGGCGTAATTGCAGTTATAGGTCATGAACCTGATTTAAGTAATATGATAAAAGAAATAATGCACTCACCAAATCTTAAAATAAAACTTTCAAAACCTTCAATTGCGGAAATGGAAGATGGGATTTTAAAATCTCTTATTTCATACAGACATTTTAAAGGATGTGAGTGAAAAAACTTACACTTAAAATAATTCAAAAAATTGCCAAGAGATTAAACACTGATATAAGTGAATTTTTTGCAGTTTTTATAGCTGGAATTGCGCTTAATAGGGATTTTGGAAGTATAATTAAAAGCTATGATTTGCAAGAAAAAGAAAAAGAGATTTTAAAAGATTTTTATGAATATTTAGAAAATGAATTGATTAATGAAAAAGATGAATTTATAAAAAATTTTATTAAAATAACGGATTTAAACAGAGTATTTAAAAATTTAGCACTTTATTTTACTGTTTTTATACCCGAAGATGTTTTGTTTTCAAAAGATTCTGAAAAAATTAGAAAATCTCTTAATATTTATCCCGAAGAAATAAAAGAAGCTGTAATAAAATCTCTTGAAATGTTAAGTCTCGGAGACACCGAGATAGATGAAGATTTAAAATATCAAATTTTAAAAGAAGTTTTAAATACAATAATTTTACTGACTTTTGTCATAAGGAATTTAAATGCTTGAAGTTTTAAAACCATATATAAAAGAAATTGATACTCCTCTTGATGTAAAATTAGAGATACCTCATTTAGCTTATATTGAAGCTAAAAAGAAAAATCCTAAAATTTTGATGTTTACAAATCCTGTGGATGGTGATAAAAAATTTGATATTCCGGTTGTTATGAATATCTTTGCAAATGATGAGGTGGTTGAGAGGATTTTTGGTAAAAATCTTGATTTTATTGCAAAAGAAATTGAAGAGCTTATCAAAATGAAACCACCTAAGACTTTGAGTGAGAAATTAAAAGCATTTGGAAAACTTTTTGCAATTAAAAATACTATCCCAAAAACTGTAAAATCAGGAGAATGTCAATACCATATATATCAGGGTGAATTGGCTAAACTTTCCAATCTTCCTATTTTAAAAACATGGGAGAAAGATGGCGGAAAATTTATAACTATGGGACAGGTTTATACCAAAAGTCTTGATGGAAGTGTTAGAAATGTAGGAATGTACAGGCTGCAAATATATGATGACAAACGTCTTGGTCTTCACTGGCAGATACACAAAGACAGCGCTCATCTTTTTTGGGAGTATAAAAAAGCAAATAAAAAAATGCCTGTAAGTATTGCAATAGGAGGAGACCCTTTGTGGACATGGTGTGCAACGGCTCCTATGCCTCCTGGGATTTTTGAAGTGATGCTTTACGGATTTATAAGAGGCAAAAATCCAAAACTTGTAAAATGTATAAGCAATGACTTAGAAGTCCCTGCTGATGCAGATATAGTTATTGAAGGGTATTGCGACCCAAGAGAAATGGAAATTGAAGGTATGTTTGGAGACCACACAGGATATTATACACTTAAAAAACCTTTTCCTGTTATGCATGTAGAGGCAATTACAACGAAAAAGAATCCAGTTTTTTATGCAACAGTTGTAGGAAAACCGCCATTAGAAGACAAATATATGGGGTATGCTACCGAGAGGATATTTTTACCTTTGCTTAAAACAACTGCACCGGATCTTATTGATTATGCAATGCCTGAAAACGGGGTTTTTCATAATTTGATTCTATGCAAAATTGCTCCAAGATATCCGGGGCACAGTATGCAGATTATGCATAGTCTTTGGGGTGTGGGACAGATGAGTTTTGTAAAACACGCTATATTTGTAGGTGAAGACGCACCAGAACTCAGGGATTATGAAAATTTAATAAGATATATTTTAAATAATTTTGATTCTAAAAATATTTTGATCTCCAAAGGAATAGTTGATGAGCTTGACCATTCAAGCGTTGAGGAGCTTGTTGGTGGAAAGTTAGGAATAGATATTAGTGAAAAGTGTAAAGTGAAAAATGAAAATTGTATAATATTAAATGATGAAGAATTATTAGAAAGACTACAAAGTGTTGAGCCTTTAATCAAAGATGTTAAGCAGTATATGACAGATACGAAAAATCCTGTTTGCGTGATTAAATTTAAAAAAGAAAAGTCAGCAAAAGAGATTTTTGAAAAAATTAAAAATTTTAAAGAAAATTTAAGAATAGTTATTTTTATAAATACAGATGAGATTAATAACCCTTATATGCTTGTATGGAGGGTTACAAATAATATTGATGCTTTGCGTGATGTATGGATAGATGAAATAATTGGAATTGATGGAAGTAATAAAAATGCGCTTGATGGATTTACAAGAGAGTGGCCGCCGGATGTAGATACTACTCCCCAAGTGATTGAAAAACTAAAAAAATTAGGATTGATTAAAGGAATAAGTGAAGAAGAACTTAGGAAATATCAGGTGCTTTAAATCAGCACTGATTTTACATATTCACAATATTTCCTTACTTCTTCGCTTTTTTCTCCTGTAATTTCATAGGAGATAATGTAATTATTGAAATAAATATCAATTCTAAATTCTGCTGCTAACAGATTTGAAAAATCTTCGCTGCAAGTAAAAAATTCTATATATTCCTGTTTCAATTTTATTTCTTTAATTTCTTTATCGTTTATTTTTATAATAATTTCATTATTTCCTTCACTGTTACTTAAAAGCAAAATAGTTTTTGAAACTGTGTCAATTTCAATATAATCATTAAAATTCATTGTTAAACCTTTGCATTTATCATATTAAAAAATCCTGCTGTAACAGTATCCATTGTTTGAATATGCTGATCAAGCCAAGGCAGGAATCTTTCATCAAAATATTTTTTTAATGTTTCTGTGTTTTCATTTTGTAATTCTTCAAGTTCGTTTATAATTTTATCATGTTCCATTTTATGAGGAACATAAGCAAAAAATTGATATTTTTTCATCAGCTCTTCTTCAAAACCGAAATGATTTTTAACATCTTCTAAAAACTCATGGTATTCTTTTGAATAATCTTCATTGTTTTCAATTTTTTTTAAGAGCTTTTCTAAAATTTTGATTTCTTTTTCATGTACTTCATTCATTGGTTCGAATGCAACTTTTGCAAAATCCATTTCTGTCCTTTTTTTATTGATTATATCACAAAAAAAATTATAAAAAATTGATTTATATTAAGAAATAAAATCTTAAATGATATAATTTTAAAAACTGAAAAAAGGTTTTCATTTATGGATTTAAAAAAATATTTTTTGTTTAAAAATTTAACAGATGAAGAGCTAAAAAAAATAAGAGAATTTACAATCGTTAAAAAACTGAAAAAAAATGAAATAGTTTTTTATGAAAAAGAAGAGCCAAGTTATTTGCATCTTCTTATTGAAGGAAGTGCAAGGGTATATAAAATCGATAATAAAGGAAATGAATTAATAATTCATAAATTTCATCCTGTATCACTCATCGCAGAACTTCCAAATTTTGAAAATATACCGTATCCGGCTAATTGTGCAATGGAGAGTGATGGAGTTATTTTAAAAATTGAATTTGAAAAGTTTAAAAAATTTATGCAAAAAGGTGATGTTTGTATGCAAATTTTGAGTTCTCTTCTTAGTAAAATGAAATATCTTGATGGAATTATTCAAGATAATCTTATTTTTGACACAGAAACTAAAATTGCAAAATTTATTTATGATAACCCGGAAGCCTTTGAAGATTTGAAACAGCATTCAATCGCAGCGCTTTTACATATAAAGCCTGAAACTCTAAGTAGAAAACTTAAAAAATTTAAAGAACTTGGAATTATAAAAAATGAAGGTTCAAAACTTAAAATTTTAGATTTGGAAAAAATTAAAGATTATTATTCATGGTAATATGAGGCAAAGCCTCAAAGGAGGGCTTATGTTTTTATCCTGCTTGAAGTTCTTTTCCGAAGTCTTTATGAATATCTCCTGAAATAACTCCAAGATTAAAGTTTTCAACCAAGAAATTAACGATATCTTCATTTGCAAATTGCGGAGCATTTGGTCCGATGTAAATATCTTTTATTCCAAGGCTAAGTAGCGCAAGTAAAATAATAATTGCTTTTTGTTCCATCCACATAAGTGCAATTGACACTGGAAGTTCATTTACATCTTCTACTCCAAGAGCCTGAGCAACTGCAAGTGCAATATGAACTGCACCATTAGAGTCATTACATTGTCCAAGGTCGATATATCTTGGAATATCAGTTCCAGGAATTGTTCCAAAATCTACATCATTAAATCTAAATTTACCACAGCTTGATGTAATAATTAAATGATCTTTTGGAACTGCAAGAGCTAATTCTCTAAAATAATTTCTTTTTCTACCAGGAGCGTCACATCCAGCAATTACCCATACTCTTTTTAATTTTCCTTCTTTAATTGCATCAAGAACTTTTGCTCCGTATGCTTCAAGAACGGTTTTATAATGATGCCCTGTTTTAATTGTTTCATTACTGTCAAATCCTTCAATATCAGGAAGTTCCAAAGTATGATCAATTAATGGATCGAAGTTGTCATTTTCAATTTTTTTAGCGCCTTCAACACCAGTGATTTTATATGTGTAAAGTCTGTCAATATAGTTTTTAACTTTTGGAGATTTTTCAGGAGGAACAATACAGTTAGTATTTACCACACAAGTTCCGTTCCATTTAGAAAATACATCAGTTTGGTCAAACCATGCTTTACCGATATTTCCTTTTAAGTTTTTATATTTTTTAAGATGAGGGTATCCATGAGCCGGAAGCATTTCTGAGTGAGTATAAACATTTATTTTATCACTAAGACCTCTTTCTTCAATTCTTTTTAACAATTTTTCAAGCATATCAAGGTTATGACCTGATACTAAAATACCTTTTCCTTCTGCTTTATTTTGAGTAACTTCTATTGGAGCTGGAATACCAAGCGCTCTTGTATGTAAATCACTTAATAAATCCATTACTTTCACACCGGCATTTCCAACTTTCATAAGTTGAGCTATATGCTCATCAAAATTGAAGTTTACATTTGTTAGTGTGAAATATAATGTTTCAGAATTTACATCATCTATTTCTTTTAATCTTTTATAATCTTCTTCTGTTTCGATAAGTTCATTTGCATGTTCTCTGTATGCACTAAGACCTCTAAGTCCATAAGTCATTAAATCTTGAAGTCTTGCTTTTGTAGCATCTTTACCACATACACCTTTGCTTTCACCATGACTCCCACATCCACCTGGTGCACTCATTTCACATTGCCAACAAAGAAATGGTAAATCACAAGCCTGAGGTTTTTGAGTTGTGTCTTTTTTTCCGAATAATCCAAACATTTGATTTCTCCTTTTTTGATTTGTTTTGAAGTATTGTAAGTATTATTCGGATTTTAATCATTGATTATGGTCAATAATGTAAAATTTTTGTTAAAAAAAACTGAAAATCAAAGTAAAAAAAGTTTTTTGGAATAATTATGAAGTGAATTTTATTTTAAAGAAGTTTAAAAACCCCTGCATTATTTCTTTTGGAGTAGGAGGGCATCCAGGAATATGATAATCAACTGGTAAATCAACGCCTTTTATTGCATATGTTTTTTCAAAAACTCCTAAATCTTTTGCACAATCACCAAGAGTGATTACCCATTTTGGAGATGGCATTTGATTGTATGCATCCCATACATGATGATACATATTAAATGTCATAACTCCACTTACAAGCAGAATATCTGCATGTCTCGGACTTGCTACAAAATGAATTCCAAGTCTTTCAAGGTCATAATAAGGATTAGATAAAGCATTACATTCAGCTTCACACGCATTACAACTGCCGCTATCAACCATTCTAATAGCAAGGCTTCCTGCAAAATGTTTTTTTATTTTATCTTTTATCTCTTTTTGAATTTCTTTTAATCCTTTATCAAATTCCTTATTTTCAGTAACAATTCCTGTTTTTATTCTTTTTTCCCAAAATCTCAACATTTCCATTCTCCATTTTTTATTTATTTTATAGCACCAATTAAATGCGCTCAACAAATAGTACAAATTGTTTACGCTTTATAAAGACTAAAAAGCATTAACTCACTGCGTTCAAACAAAATGCTTTTTTTAACGTCTTTATTTTGCTAAATTTGTAATTGTTTTGCTTTATTTAATTAGTGCTTTTAATATTGTTTTTTATAAATCGTTTCCAGCATAACTTAAATCAAAACTTTTATTAATTAGTGGAAAATCCGCGATAATATCGTTATAAATTGTTGTATGAAATGCCTGCCAGTTTATATGTGAAGGGTCTCTTACATAAAATCTGTCAATTTTGCCATTTACAATATTTACATACATAAAAATCTCACCTATACTGCTTTCAACAAAACTCATATATTCCCCGTCTTTAAACTCTTTAAATTCAAAATCTTCTTTTGTAATATCAAGCATATTTTTAATTATTTCAATTGAATTATAAATTTCTTTAATTCTTACCCTAAACCTGTCAGCTACTTCTCCTTTATTTCCAATATTTCCAAGCTGTATTTCAAATCCATATTTTTTATAAAATTCATTGTCTCTTGTATCAATTTGAATTCCACTTGCCCTTGCTCCAACTCCAACAACTCCATATTTGATTGCTTTTTCTTTGCTAAGTCTTCCCGTTGTATCAAATCTGTCCCATACTGATGGTATATCTTCAATCCAATTTTCAAAAAATTCAACTTCTTTTTTTAAATAATCTAAAAATTCATTTAACTCATTAAAATTAAATTCATTATTAAATAAAGCATCAAATCCAAATCTATGATTTGTAATCTTTTTAAGAATTCTTCTTGTTTCTTCTGCAAGTTTACTCATAAAAGCAAGTGCTGCCCCAAATCCCGCATCGTTTGGAATAAATCCAAGGTCTGTTAAATGATGAATTATTCTTTCAATTTCAAGCAAAATAGCATGTGTTTTATTGAGATTTTCACTTATTTCTAATTTACAAGATACAGCTAAAATATCAAAATATGCTTTTTGATAAGCTATTGATTCATTCCCGCTGATTCTGCTGATTATTTTTGTAATTTCAATTGGATTTTTATCTTCTAACATTTTTTCGATCCCTCTATATTTATAAAAATGCCTGACTTCAAGATGAAGTATCTCTTCTCCTGCCTGAGAGAATTGAAAATGACCAGGCTCAATTATTCCGGCATGAATAGGTCCGACAGGCACTGTAAATATCCCATCTCCGCTTATTTCTTCATATTTGTAAGGAGTAAATTCACTAAATTCAATATTTTTTTCTTTAAAATCTTTTCTTAACGGATAGATGTCTTTTGGAAATCTTTCATGTTTTATAGTTGGTCTTGTATCAAAACTCCCTTCGAATTCTATTCCAAATTCATCTTTGATTTTTCTTTCCATCCATATAGCTGCTGGATATTTTATGGTTATTGTTTGAGTTTTAGGGTTTTTTTTGTCTAAAAATTCTCTTTTAATCTCTTTATCAAAAACATCAATAATTTCAAAATTTTCTTTATTTTCCTTTGCAAATCTTGCTATCAGTCTCATACTATTCCTTTTATATAATCAAAACTAAAAAGAAGTGTTATAAGTGAAAATGTAAAAAGTAAAAGCATTAAAATTTCGCTTTTATACACTTTTTTTTCTCCTTCTTTTCCATCTTCATAAAGGGCTTCTTGATAAATATTTACAAATTTGTAAAAAATAACGCTTAAAAAGATTAAAATAATAAAAACACCAAAGATCATTAAAAGAAAATAATTTGAGTCTTTGCTTATATCAATCATTGCTTTAAATCCGTAAATTTCACTAAAAAACATTGGACTTGGAGGAAGAGAAATAACTCCAAGTAGTAAAAGTGAGATTAAAAGAGGAATTATTTTATTTTTAAATCCTTTAAGTGTTCCTTTAAAGATGTATTTTTTATTTTGTTCTAAAATACCGCTGCTGAGAAATAAAGCAGGTTTAAAAAGTGCGTGTGCTGCAAAATGAAGAAGTGCAGCAAAATATCCACCGCTCACCCAAAAAATTGAAATCAAAGTCATATGCTCAATTCCCGAAAGGGAAAAAAGTCTTATATAATCTTTACTTCTGTAAATTAGAAAACTTACCATAAAAAGGGTAAAAATAGCATAAACATATACAAAAACGATCAAATGTGAATAATTTATATCCATTTCAATTTTACTAAGTCTCATAAATCCTAGAATAATTGCACTTTCCAAAATACCACTAAAAAGCGCCCCTATAGGGTATATTGCTGCTCTTTCAATATCTGCAAGCCATAGATTCATCGGGAAAAATCCCATTTTTACAAACATTCCGATACTTGCAATTAAAAAGCCTATTTCAAACAAATAAGGATTAATAAGTTTTGTATTTTTAGCCAAAAGATAAAAATTCATTGCATTTTCACCTAAATTGCTTTTAGCTGATGCATAAATCAATATTATTCCAAAAAGAATTAAAGAAATTGCAACAGCTCCGACTATCAGATATTTCCAAGCTTGTTTGTCAGCTATATTTGTGGCTTTTACTTTTATCATATAAACAGTTGAAAGTGTCGCAAGTTCAAGCCCTATCCAATAAAGTCCTAAATTATTTGAGAGTATTGAAATAATAAGGCCAAACCAAAAAAGAGCAAAAAAACGGTAAAATCTTTTTATGTTTTTTTCTTTTATCTCAATTCTTTTATCAACTGACATTATTGCAAGTGCTACGCCAATTCCAACAATTGATGAGACAAGTAAAACAAAACTTCCAAGTTTGTCTACATAAAACAAAGAGTTTTGAAATGGGTGAAAAAGAATATAAACGACCGGAATGATAATTGTTGTCGCAATAATCGCCATTAAATATTTATTGATTTTAAAATAGCTTAATATAAATATTAAAAGAGGCGGTATAAAAATAAAACTCATTGTGCTTCTCCTTGATGTTTAAAAAGAATATTAATAATTACTATAAGCATTAATAAATCAACAAAAATTCCAAGCTCAATTAGCATAGGCATTCCATCAGTCGCACTTATACCAAGTAAAAACAGAGAATTTTCAATATCTAAAAAGCCTATGATTTTTGCTGCGATATTTTTATGCTCTATCATAAGAAGAAGTGAGAGCATAAGTGAACTTATTGCAATTGCTATATAATTTGAATGGTGTGAAAAATTATGTAAAAGCGGAGTTATCAGATAAAAAGTAAAAACTAAAATAATCGGGATTATAATTACAAGATATTGAATAGATGTTATAGGTTTGATGTTTCTTGGAATGTTAAATTTTGCAAAAAAATATTTTAAAATATAAGGAATTGCCAAAAATTTAATAACAATTGTAATTATTCCCATTATTTTCATTTGAGAATCACCTATAATAATTCCTTCATAAAATGCAATTAGCCCTAAAAACAGGGAATTTATTGCATACCAAAAAATAAGTCTAAAAAGTCTTGTTGTAAATGCCTGAGTTATTAAAGTTGCTAAAAAAAATCCTATTAAAACATCAATCATCTTATGCTCCTACAATATAAAAAGTTACAAGTGATAAAAATCCAAAAATTATCGCAATTCCAAGTAAATTTGGAACTTTAAAGAGTCTTAGTTTTGCAGTGTTTAACTCAATCCATCCTACAATCAGGCTTATTAAAATAAGTTTCAAAATAAATACCAAAACGGCCAAACACCAGCAAAGATTGCTGCCAAATGGTAAAAACAAAGTTGCAAAAAGAGTTGCAAAAATTCCAAATTTAAGAGCTCCTGCCATTTCTATCAAGGCAAGGTTAGGACCTGTTACATCAAGAATCATAGCTTCATGAACCATTGTAAGCTCAAGATGTGTTTCTGGATTATCCACAGGAATTCTTCCATTTTCTGCAATTAATAAAATAAAAAAAGCAATACCTGCTAAAATAAAACTTGCCGCATGGTGTGTTGGAAAATGATTTGCAAGATTAAGTGCAGCACTTCCAAGACCTATACTTTTTGCCATAAGTGAAACTGCAAAAATTGTGAGTATCATAGCAGGTTCTACAAGGGCTGAAATAAATGCTTCGCGTGAGCTTCCAATTCCGCCAAAACTGCTTGCACTATCGAGCCCTAAAAGCATTAAAAAAAATGTTGATAAACTAAGAAGCCCGG
>JALTBU010000038.1 GCA_027008345.1 Nautiliaceae bacterium
ATTTAAAAATTCGTCAAATAAATTAATTGAAAAAATAATTTATGAGACATTATGTAATAAACCGCTAAACAAATTGATTAAACCTTCTATTGTAATTTTTTCATCTCCATCAACTGTTGAATGTTTTTCAAAAATAGAAAATTTTGAAAAAATTATTCCAATTGCAATCGGTAAAAAAACAAAAAAAACTTTGCAAAAACATATTAAAAAAATATTTATGCCCAAAACACCTTCTATAAATGAATGTGTCTTAATGGCAAAAAAGATTATAAAACAAGAAAATGTATAAAAAATAAATCTTGATAATTTTGTCAAATTATAGTAAAATTCTTTTATAAAATATTCTTATGAAGTCTTCATTTTATCTAACTTCATAAAAAAAGTTGATTGACAATCACTCAATTATAAGTTATAATAATAAAACCTGGGAGGTGCGCTACCCGCACATTTTGGGGCCCTACAACCAATTTTATTGGGGAGACGGTAGTGGCCGGGGTGTGTGGCGTTAATTCGCCCCTAAACCGGCCCTCCTATCCCCGCTTTGTGACTTGGCGGAGCCCAAAGTCACTGCGTGAACGCCCTCCCGGGGCTTTAATAAATAACAAGAATAAGTTTAATTTTCGTAGTTTTGTGTATTTTTATTTAAGTACAATATTTAAAATTGTTTTTTGTAATTAATTTGGTTGATATTTTTTAAATATAAAAAGATGCAAATAATCATTATAAAAGTGTCAAAGACTAATTTTAAATCAAACAATTTAAATATATATTTTTCACTAAATGTGAGAAAATAGAAAATTAAATTTGAATTGTAATATTATGCATTTTAAATATTATTTTTTATTATTATTTTAATATGGCGACCCCGGCGCGATTCGAACGCGCGACCTTCACCTCCGCAGGGTGACGCTCTATCCAGCTGAGCTACGGGGTCTTGGAATGGAATTATATCAAAATTATTTAAGTTTTAAAATAACTGCAGATATTGCAAAACCACCATCATGAGAAATACTTACATCACATTCTTCAATTTTTTCAAAAAGAATAGGAGAATTGAATTTTATTTGAGGTTTATTTTTATTATTTTTTATAATTGAAATGTCAGAAAAAGAAAAATCATTTCCTATTCCTGTCCCCAGAGCTTTTGAGAAGGCTTCCTTTGATGCGTATATTCCTGCAATTGTTTCTGATTTATTAGAATATCTTTCATCATTATTTAAAAATTTTAATTTTTCTACACCAAATTTACTTATCATTTTTTCTATTCTGTTAATAACTACTATATCAATACCAATTTTTATCATTGTATTACAAATTCTGTAAAATATACATTTTTAATTTCACCTGTTGTTAGAATCTCATTTATTTTTCTTTTTATCTCTTCTTTTAATTTTTGCTTACCTTTTGCTGTTTGAATTTCTTCTACCGATTTTGAAGAAAGAATCTGAATTATTAAATCCCTTATTGCAGGCAGTTTTTTATCAACTTCTTTTTGAAGGTCAGGCGAATCAAGTTCAAGATCAATTTTGCATTTTAAATATCTGTCGGCGTTTGAACTTACAAGATTTACAACAAATGGATCTAACGGATAAATAGGGCCGATTTCAGCCATAGAGTTAACTTTGTGTTTTTTTTCTACTTTTTTCTGCTCTTGTGGAGGCTGTTGAGATTCATTACCGCTACTTAATAAAAAATATGCAACTAAACCTCCTATTACTAAAAGCAATAGTAATAAAACAATAATAACAATTAATAGCAGTTTATTTCCGCCTTCTTTTTTAGGCTCTTGTTCAACTTCTTGGTTTTCTTTTTCTTCTGCCATATTATTCCTTTATACGTTTGATATAATTTTATCAAAAAAGGTTTGAATTGTTTCAAAATATTTTATATATAATCGGTAAAAAAACAATTGATTTTATTTATTCTCTCGGTGATTTTACAATTTTTCAAATAAAAGTATTTTTTTTAATGTTTAAACCGCCTTTTAGGATAAATAATCTCTTTGAACAGATTAAATTTATGGGATACGGAAGTTTAGGAGTTATTTTTTTAACATCTTTTTTTACCGGTCTAGTAGAAGCAGTACAGCTTTATCAAGGATTTCATAAATTTGGGGTAGAAGATTTTATGGGATATACGATATTTTTATCAATTGTAAAAGAACTCGGCCCTGTGTTTGCTGCATTGATGGTAGTGAGCAGAGGTATAAGTGCATATGCAGCAGAACTTGGAAGTATGAGAGTAACAGAACAAATTGATGCTCTTGAAGTTATGGCTGTCGATTCTAAACATTATCTTATTGTACCAAGAATATTGGCTACAATTATTTCAATGCCGCTGTTGATTTTATTTTTTGATGCAGTTGCAAATTTTAGTGCATATTTAATATCAACAGTTTCACTTGGAGTAAACGAATATAAATATCTTGATACTATAAGACAGTATGGAGAATTTAAAGATATAAATCAAAGTATTATTAAGGGGCTTGTATTTGGATATATTATAAGTGCAATAGGAACATATATAGGTTATTATACAAAGGGAGGAGCAAAGGGAGTAGGGCTAAGCACTACAAGAGCAGTAGTAATATCTTCAATAGCGGTTTTTATGTCAGATTATATACTTTCCACAATTTTTTTAATTTTAAATTGGTAAGTAAAAAGCTAAAAAAATTAATCTTTAGCTTTTCTTAACCAAGTAGGAATATCAAGTAAATCTGCGTCTAATTCAACATCTCCACCAACAACTTTTTTTTGTTTTAACATTTCATTTATTTGATTTAATTTAACTTCTTTGTTTTCAGTTTTGTTAACAGCTTTTTCTTTTTCAAATCCAGTAGCAACTATTGTAACTTTTATTTCATCAGGAGCGAGTGAATTGTCAGTTGTTGTACCGAAAATAATATCAGCATCTTCATCCGCTTTTTCTTCTACAACAGCCATACTTTCTTGAATTTCCACAAGAGGATAATCTTCATGCATTGTATAATGAACAAGCACTCCCATAGCTCCGTCAATTGAGATATTATCAAGAAGAGGTGATTCAATTGCCATTTTAATTGCTTCAAATGCAGCATTTTCACCTTTCATCTCACCTACACCCATAAGAGCAAGACCTTGATGTGACATAACAGTTTTAAGATCGTTAAAGTCAACATTTATGTCGTTTTCACCATAACTAACAACCATATTTGAAATTCCAGTAACTGCTTTATATAAAACATCATCAACAAGTGAGAATGCTTCTTTTCTTCCTACTTTTCTATCAATTATAGTTAAAATTTTATCATTAGGAATTACTACAATTGAATTCGCCTCTTTTTTTAGTTCATTTGTTCCAGTTTCTGCAAGTTTTCTTCTTTTTGGTCCTTCAAACATAAAAGGTTTTGTTACAACCCCAATTGTTAAAGCTCCTATCTCTTTTGCAGCTTTTGCTATTATAGGAGCGGCTCCTGTTCCTGTACCGCCTCCCATTCCAGCAGATATAAATACCAAATCAGCGCCTTTAAGAGCTTCTTTAACTTCTTCAAAGCTTTCTTCCGCCGCCTTTGCTCCAACTTCAGGTCTCATTCCCGCACCAAGACCTTTTGTTAAAGTTTTGCCAAGCTGTATTTTTTTATGTGCTTTACTTGTTTTAAGTGCTTGCGTATCAGTATTTGCTGCTAAAAGTTCAACATCTTTTATACCTTTTGCAGCCATATAATTTATCATATTGTTTCCACCACCGCCTACGCCTATTACTTTAATTTTAGGTCCGTCCATTGTTTCATTTATCATATATAGCTCTTCCATTTTTCCTCCCTTTTTAAAATAAGTTGCCAAGCCAGGTTTTTATTTTTTGAATAAATCCGGCTTCTTTTTTCTGTTTTGATACGATAGAAGTAAGCTCTTCTTTTTCTTCACTTTTTAAATTATTATTTACTTCTTCAAAAGTCGGTTTTATTTCAGGTTCTTCCATATCGTTTGATAATATTTTTGTTATAAATCTATTATTTGAATCAATTTCATAATTTATACCTTCTCTTATTCCATATAATACAAGCCCTAAAACACAAGAAAATTCAGGTTTTCTTAAATTTTCAAAAAGACCGTTTATTTCTTTTGGATATCCGATTCTTACAGGCATACCATCAAAAAATTCACTTGCAATTTCTTTTGCATTATAAAAGTTTGTAAACCCTCCTGTCAGCACTATTCCTGCTCCGATTTTACTCTTTAATCCAGATTCTTCAATCTCTTTTTTAAGAAGTAAAAATGTCTCTTCAATTCTTGCAGAAATTATTTGGGTAATTGCTTCAATTGATGCTTTTTGTTTTTCATTTTCATTTCCTATGACTGAAATTTCTATTAAATCTTCTCCATTTTTTATAATTTCTTCAAAATTTAGCTTAATATATTCAGCATCAGCAAGAGGAGTATGAAGTGCGATTGAAAGGTCATTTGTAATATGATGGCTTCCAACACCAAGAGTATCAGTATATCTTAATGCTTTATTTATAAAAATTCCAAGGTCTGATGTAGTAGCCCCTATATCGATAACAGCAACACCAAGTTCTTTTTCATCTTCTTTAAGAACTGAAAGTCCACTTGCATAAACAGAAGAAACAAGATTTTCTATTTCAAGTCCGGCTTGCCTTACAGTTTTTTTGATATTATCAAGTCCACTTTTTTGTATGGCTATAATATGAACACTCACTTCAAGTCTACTTCCACTCATTCCAAGTGGATCTTCAATATCACTCATTTCGTCTACTTTGAAACTGACGGGAATTGCTTGAAGTATTTGATATTCTTTGGGGATATTTGCATTATGAAGAGCCATCTGTATAGCTCTATTTATTTCTTTTATTTTAATTTCATTGCCTGGAATATTTACAATTCCAAAACTTATAATACTCTTAGTATAAGTACTTGAAACATTAATTATAGCTTTATTTATTTCAACACCTGCTACTCTTTTAGCATCAAGATATGCTTTTTTAATCGATTTTGCTGCATTGTCTATATTTACTATACTTCCTCTTTTAACTCCTTTTGAAGTAGCTATTCCAACACCGCTTATTGATAATTCGGAAGTAATATCATCATAATTTGCTATAACAGCTGCCGTTTTAAAACTGCCTATGTCAATTGCCAAAATATTTTTCAATTTTTACCCTTTATTTTACATATACATTGATTTTGTATGTTTGAGAAAGAGTATTTAATAAATCATTTAATAGTTCCATATTAATTATTCCCTCTGTTAATTTTACTACATTTTCTCTGTTTTTCTCGAATTCTTTTTTATCAAGCAACTTTTGTTCCTTAATTCTGTATAGAATTGAAACATCAGGATTTGATTCAGGAATCAAAACAAAATAATTAGGTTTTTGTGAAACAAAAACTTTTTGTAAAAATTCAACTGCTTCTGCTGGTTTTAAATCTTTAATTTTTAAAGCATCATATTTTGTTACAAAACCGATATTTTTACCTTTAAATGTTTTATATTCTTTTTTTGATAGTTCAATTAATTTTTGATTTGCTTTTAATACAAGAAGTTTTTCAATTACAAAAGGTTTTGCTTTTTCATAACTCAAAGGCTTAGGCTTAATTTGTTCCAAAAGTTTTGCAGTAATATAACTATTATTATAAACAAACGGTTTTATAATTCCTTCTTTTTTTAAAATATTCATTTTTTCTACAGGTATAATAGCATTTGAATCATTAAGTGTCATTATTTCGTAATTAGTTTTGTTAGCTTTTAACTTTTTATATGCGAGTATTGCTTTTTTAAACATTTTTTCTTTTGCATAATCTATTTTAACTTTTTTAATAGCTTTATCAAAAGGAATTATTATACCTTTTGCATTTTTATAATTAAGTCTGTTTTTTTCATAAAAATTTTTTAATTCTTGTTTTGTTGTGTTTATTTCAAGAGGGATTTTTACAAGAGCAACTTTATATTTTTCACTGCTTAAAAATTCATTTTTATGCTTTTCCCAATAATTTTTGATGTCACTCTCTTTCAAATCAACCGAAATATCTGATTTTTTCAAAACTTTAATATCCAAATTATCAGCATTATACAAAGCAGAACCTACACTTATTATTTCAGTATTGGTAGGCTTTAAATGTAAAAATGAGAGAAGTTTTTCAATAAGTATTTTTTTTCTTAAACTTTTTTCAAATTCAGCAGGTTTTAGTCCCGTATTTTTAAGATATTGTTTATATGTTTTAGCATTATTAAATACTTCCAAAATTTTATCAGCGACTTCTTTGTCAGTAACATATAATCCCAAATCTTTTGCAAACTGTCTTAATATTGCATCTTGTATTGCTTGTTGAAGAGCTATTTTTTTAAGTCCTAATTTTTCTGCTGTCGCTTCATCTAAATTACCGCCCATTTGTTGATTATACATATTGAATAATTGCGTATACGCATCCTGCCAGTCTTTTATAGTTACAGGAGTGTCTTTTACCTCAGCAACTGTTCCTTCTTTATGTGAAAGCTGAAACTGACCCCATCCAACAAATCCTGCACCGATAAAAGCAATAGTAGCTATCCAGATAGTAATAACAAGCCATTTCCTGTGTGTCTGCATCCATTCAATCATTTATTACCTCTTTTGTCATTTTTATGTCATTTTTCCCCAATTTTCGGAATTCTTTTGATATTATAATAAAAAAATTATCGCTGTAAAAGGGATTTTCGATGAAAAATGCTGAAATTATGGAAATTGACCTAAAATATAACTGGCATCCTTGCACTCAAATGAAAGATCATGAATTTTTACCAATAATACCTATTAAAAAAGGACAGGGTGTTTATCTTGAAGATTTTGAAGGCAATAGATATATTGACTCAATAAGCAGCTGGTGGGTAAATTTATTTGGACATTCAAATGAATATATAAATTCAAAGATTAAATCCCAACTTGAAATATTAGAACATGTTATTTTTGCAGGATTTACCCACGAAGGGGCAGTGATACTATCTAAAAGATTGTGTGAATTAACAGGATTTGACAAAGTGTTTTATGCAGACAACGGAAGCAGTGCTGTTGAGATTGCTATAAAAATGAGCTTTCATTACTGGAAAAATAAAAATAAAGTTAAACCTATGTTTTTTAGTCTGGAAAATTCATATCATGGTGAAACAATTGGAGCATTAAGTGTAGGAGATGTCGGACTTTATAAGGATACATATAAAGAAATACTTATAAAAAACATTACTATTCCTATTCCAAAAGATAAAAGCGAAGAAGAAACTATAAAAGCCCTTCAAAAAGCCAAAAACATATTTGAAAAACATCATAAAGATGTAAGCGCACTCATAATCGAACCTCTCGTACAATGTGCTGGATATATGAAAATGCACTCACCCAAATTTATAAAAGGACTTAGAGAACTTTGCAATGAATTTGATATACATTTAATAGCTGATGAAATAGCGGTAGGATTTGGAAGGACAGGGACACTGTTTGCCTGCGAACAGGCAGGAATCAAACCTGATTTTATGCTTTTAAGCAAAGGGCTTACAGGCGGATATTTACCTCTTAGTGTGGTTTTAACTACGAATGAAATATATTCTGCTTTTTATTGTGATTATGAAGAATTAAAAGCATTTTTACATTCACACTCTTATACTGCAAATCCGCTTGGGATTGCCGCAGCGAATGCAACTCTTGATATATTTGAAAATGGAGAGTGGATAGAGGAGAAGGGAGAGTGGAAATTAAAAGTTGAAAGTGAAAAGTGTAAAGTGAAAAGTTTAAGTGTTTTAGAATATAATAAAAAGACAAGTGAGTATATCTGGGAAAATATTCAAAAATTTAAAAGTTTGCCAAATGTCAAAGAAATAAGACAGACAGGTATGATTACTGCTATTGAAATGATTGATTATCCATGGCAAAAAAGAATGGGACTTAAAGTTTATGAATACGGATTAAAAAACGGAGTACTCCTTAGACCACTTGGAAATGTAATTTATTTTATGCCTCCATACATTATTCAAAAATCAGAAATTGATAAAATGATAAATACGGCTTATGAAGGAATAAAGGCATTGGATGATTAACATAAAACAAGCCATAAAAAATTCTCTCCTAAATCCTGTAAAACATTTTAAGCTCAGATATCTGCCTCTTTTAATGGTCTATTTTGCATATGGAGCAAGCGGAATAACAGGAGTGGCGGAAACATTCTGGGTAAAAGAAGAGCTTAAACTCTCAGCTGCTGCTCTTGTATCTCTTGGAGTATGGCTTAGTATCCCATGGACAATAAAAATGGTGTTTGGTCAACTTGTTGACAGTGTCCCGATTTTAGGCTCTCAAAGAAGAATTTATATTTATATTGGAGCTGGACTTATTGCATTAGGCGATATTTTACTTATAGGACTTGCCGGAAATTATCACTGGGCTGAATTTAGCAGTAAAGATAATGTTTATATCATTTCAGCACTTTTAACTGTAATAGGATTTGTTTTACAAGACGTTGTGGCAGATACAATGAGTACAGAAGTAGTAGATAGAAATCAACCTCAGGAAAGAGTAGAAGAAGAACTCGCTTATGTTCAGATTCTTGGCCGTCTTGCAATTTCCCTTGCAGGAGTGTTAGTAGCAGGACTCAGCGGATGGCTTGCTCAAATTTTTTCGTACGAAACAATGTTTAAAATAGGACTTATAATACCACTTATTTCCATAACAGGTGTAAGTATTGTAAAACTTGATGTTGCAAAACCAAGCCCAATTAATTGTAAAATACTCTGCGGAGGTCTAGCTTTTGCCGTTTTTGTTGTGCTTATGGGTTATGGACAATATCAGCATTGGGGAAATAAAATTGTCGCTTTCATATTTAAATATTCCCAAGAAATTGTATTCTTGGTAAGTTTTGCAGTTATTACATATATGTTAAGTCTTGTTTTAAAAGATGTTGATGAGAAAATTAGAAAATTTATAATAAAAACAGCAATTGTAATTTTTGTATATCGTGCTATGCCAAGTGTAGGTCCGGGACTTCAATGGTGGGAAATTGATGTATTGCATTTTGACAAAGCATTTTTTGGGACTCTCTCACAAATAGGAGCAATTCTTTCAATTCTTGGAATGTGGCTTTTTAGTGATTTTATAGCCAAAAAACCTGCACATTATACACTTTTGTGGCTTACTATTGTTACAACTATATTATTTTTACCAATTATCGGACTTTATTATAATATTCCACAAAGTTTAGGACTTTCACCAAAAACAGTGGCATTAATTGATACGGCGGTAGAATCGCCTTTTGCACAGCTTAGTATGATACCGCTTTTGACTTTAATAGCAATTTATGCACCTCAGGGGAATAAAGCCACATGGTTTGCTTTGATGGCAAGTCTTATGAATTTAGCTTTGACAGCCGGAGGACTACTTACAAAATACTTAAATGAAATTTTCCCTGTATCAAGAAAAGTAGTTGAACACGGAAAAGTAATAGTTCCAATGGATTATTCAAATCTTGGAATTTTAATGATAATTGTAACTGTTTTAAATATTACTGTACCTGTAGTTACAATTTATTATTTAATGATTAGGAAAAGAAGATGAGTGTGTGAGTTGATGAGTAGATGGGTGTATGAGTAGATGAGAATATGGTGGATGTGTGAATGGGTTAATAAAAAGCAATATTTTCAAATACACAAATTACTAATATAGAATTACCTGATTTAATATTGTTTTAATAAAACTTGATATAATATAACTAAACTTTTTTTAAAAGAGGAGGTAAAATGGCAATTATTATGCTTATTTTAATGAACTTAGCCGTAATGGCTTCAATATATTTATCGCTTTTTTTAATTGAACTTATTTTTGGAGTAAGGATTGATCCTCAAAGTGTTTTGGGACTTGCGATAATTGCAGTAATTATCGGTTTTAGCGGCAGTATTATTTCACTTCTTTTATCTAAATGGATGGCAATAAAAACAATGGGCGTGAGGGTAATTGAGCATCCATCAAACGAGGCTGAGATATGGCTTGTAAATACGGTTGCAAAATTAGCTCAAAAAGCAAATATTCCTATGCCGGAAGTCGGAGTATTTGATGGACCTCCTAATGCGTTTGCAACAGGTCCGAGCAAAAACAATGCATTAGTTGCTGTTTCTACAAGTCTCTTTGATATGATGGATACAAAAGAGATAGAAGGTGTATTGGCTCATGAAATAAATCATATAAGACACGGAGATATGATTACAATGACTCTGGTTCAGGGTGTATTAAACGCACTTGTATTTTTTATTTCAAGAATTATTGCAAATATCATAGCTCCTAAAAATGATGAAGGAGAACCGAATCCGTTTGCATATATGGCAATTTCTTTTGCGCTTGAAATTGTGCTTTCAATATTTGCAACAATGATTGCAATGTGGTTTAGCAGATACAGAGAATATAAAGCAGACAGCGGGGCGGTTGAAATTGACGGACCTCAGGGGATTTATTATGCCTTGGCAAAGCTTGGTCAAATCCCAAAAGAACAAGTTGCCTTGCCACAAGAGATGAAAGCATTTGGAATTGTCGGATTTTTAGG
>JALTBU010000039.1 GCA_027008345.1 Nautiliaceae bacterium
ATTGCAACGATAATATCATTTGTCTTTTTTATAGCTTATGATTATTTTGTAATACAGCCTCAGGCTAAAAAAACAGAAGTAGCAAAAAAAGAAAGTTCTCAAAAAAATGCAAAAAAAGTAAATGAAAAAATTAATACAAAATCAGAACTAAAATCAAAAAATATTGCTGAAATAAAATCAAAAAATTTTGACATCAAAATAGATGAATACGGAAGAATAAGTTCTTTTATCTTAAAAAACAAAAAATTTGATGAAAAAGGGAAAGAGCTTGATTTAATTTCATCTAAACTCCCTAAGCCTCTTGAATTAAGATTTGATGATCCATCTCTTAATAAGTTGGAATTCTCAACACCGGTAAATGTAGATAAAAAATTAATTATTATAAAAAACAAACCTAAAACTTTAACTTTAACACAAAATTTAAATGGATTAATTGTCAAAAAGATAGTAACTTTTTATCCTAATGGCAGATATGATTTAAATTTAATTCTTTCTAAAAACACAAAATATTATCTTTCCCCGGGATACAGACCTTCTATTGCAGTTGATAGACTTACAATACATGGAGTGTTAATCAAAAAAAAAGATGGAACGCTTGAAATTATTGACGATGGCGATGCTGAAAATAAAACTATAAATAATGCTATTGTGGCAGCAGGATTTGATAGATATTATACTACTCTTTTTTTCTCAAAAAAACCTTTTAAAGTTATTGTAATGCCTGATGAAGAACAAAATCCTGTTCTTTTTATTGAAAATGATAAAAATATTAATTTGATAGGATATATTGGACCTAAATATGTAGATACTCTTGCTTCAATTAATAAGGAGCTTTTAGACGTAGTGCAATATGGAGTTGGAACTTTCTTTGCGAGAAACTTGTTTATTTTACTTGATTTTTTACATAAAATTGTAGGAAATTGGGGAGTTGCGATTATTTTCTTAGTTATAATTGTCAGACTTGTGTTATTCCCTCTGACTTATAAGGGAATGGTAAGTATGTATAAATTAAAAGAACTTGCCCCTAAAATGAAAGAAATTCAGCTCAAATATAAAAAAGATCCGCAAAAAATGCAAATGCATATGATGAAATTATATAAAGAGCATAATGCAAATCCACTGGGAGGATGTCTTCCTCTTTTAATCCAGATTCCTATTTTTTATGGAATTTACAAACTTCTTTTATATTCAATTGAACTTAAAGGTGCTCATTTTCTATGGATTAAAGATTTAAGTGTAATGGACCCATATTTTATCTTACCTGTTTTAATGGGTGTAAGTATGTACATACATCAAAGATTGACACCTACAAATTTTCAAGATAAAATGCAGGAGAAAATATTTAAATTCTTACCTGTGATTTTTACTGTAATGATGGCTACATTCCCGGCAGGTTTGGTTCTTTATTGGACAACTAATAATATATTATCAATCCTTCAACAATGGATAATTAATAAAATTATGGAAAGTAAAAAAAAGGCTAAAGCTTGAGAGTGGAAGCAAAAACTCTTGAAGAAGCTTATGCAAAAGCGGCTGAAATTCTTAAATGTTCTGTTTCTGATATTGAAGCGGAAGTAATTCAGTATCCATCAAAAGGACTTTTTGGTCTTTTTGCCAAACCTGCAATAATTGAAGTAGAAGAATATATAAATATTGACAAAGCAATAGAAAAAATTAAAACGGAATTAACACAACTTTTTAAAAAATCATGTTTTAATGTCGAAATAAAAGAAGTTTCAAAATATGATAAAGAAACTGTATATATTTTTGTAGATGGCGAAGATGCAGCGCTTCTTATAGGAAAAGAAGGATTTAGATATAACGCTCTAAATTATATGCTTTATAATTATGTTCATCAAAAATACGGTTTTAAAGTAAGACTTGAAATTGCAGAATTTTTAAAAAATCAAAAAGAAAAACTTGAAGAATATATTGATTTTTTCATTGAAGACAAAATAAATAAAAAAGGTTATGGACGAACAAAGCCTTTGAACGGAATTTTGGTATTTTTGGCATTGGAAATATTAAGGGAAAAACTTCCTGATAAATATGTAGGTATAAAAGAAAGAAATGGTGAAAAATATATCATAGTTGGAGATAGGTATGAATACAATAGCGGCAATAGCGACTCCTAAGGGTGTTGGTGCTATTTCGATAGTAAGAATTTCAGGTGATAATGCTTTAGAAATTGCTAAGAAACTTACAAAAAAAGATTTAAAACCAAGATATGCCACTTTATCAAAACTTTATGATTTTAATGATGAACTTATAGATATTGGCTTAGTAATATATTTCAAAGCTCCACATTCCTTTACCGGAGAAGATATTGTAGAATTTCAGTGTCATGGAGGTTATGCTGTTTCAAAACTTATTCTTGACACTTTATTTAAATACGGGGTGAAACCTGCAGCACCTGGTGAATTTACAAAAAGAGCATTTTTAAACGGTAAAATTGATGCGTCTCAGGCAGAAGCTATTGCTAAACTGATAGAAACGAGATCTAAAGAAGGAGCCAAACTTCTCTCAAAACAGCTTGAAGGAGAACTTCAAAAATTTGTAGATAATGTAAGAGATAAACTTATTGAAATTATGGCGTATGCGGAAGTTTTTATTGATTATGCCGAAGAAGATTTGCCCGAGAGTATGGATAAGGATATAAAAGAAAGACTAGAAAATATTAAAAATTTACTTAAAAAAACTCTTGAAGCATCGAAACGCAGAGAAGGGATGCTCAGTGGATACAAAGTTGCAATTGTAGGTAAACCAAATGTTGGTAAAAGTTCTTTGTTAAATGCTCTTTTAAATACCAACAGAGCTATTGTCAGTGACATTGCCGGGACTACAAGAGATACAATTGAAGAAGATATACAAATAGGACAGCATTTAATAAGGATTGTCGATACGGCAGGAATCAGAGAAGCAAAAGATGAAATAGAAAAAATTGGAGTTGAAAGAAGTAAAGAGGCAATTGAAAAGAGTGATATTATTTTAGCTGTATTTGATGCTACTTCTTTTACAAAAGAGGATGAAGAGATTTTAAATCTTGTTAAAAATCAGGATAAAGATGTAATAATTGTGATTAATAAGATAGATAGGGGAATTAA
>JALTBU010000040.1 GCA_027008345.1 Nautiliaceae bacterium
GATAATCAAGCCCTGCCGAAATTGAATGGGCTTCTAAAATCTGCCCGTCTTCATCTTGAAGAAGATAACTCATTTGACCATGAAGTACTCCTGGACTACCAGCATTTAAACTTGCCCCATGCTTTCCACTCTCAATCCCAAGACCTCCAGCTTCAATACCTATACACTGTACATTTTCTTCTTCAAGAAAATGGGAAAAAATTCCCATAGCATTACTTCCACCGCCTATACATGCAATTACATAATCTGGTAATTTATTTTCTTTTGCTAAAATCTGAGCTTTTGCTTCATATCCTATTATTGCCTGAAAATCTCTTACCATCATAGGATATGGATGAGGTCCTGCAACAGTTCCTATTACATAAAAAGTATCCCTTGCATTAGTAACCCAATATCTTATTGCTTCATTCATTGCATCTTTTAGTGTTCTACTTCCACTTTTTACACTATGAACTTTTGCCCCAAGAAGTTTCATTCTAAAAACATTTAGCTCTTGTCTTTTTACATCTTTTTCACCCATAAATATTTCACATTCAAGCCCAAGAAGAGCTGCAGCTGTAGCAGTTGCAACTCCATGCTGCCCTGCCCCTGTTTCAGCAATTACTCTTTTTTTTCCCATTTTTTTTGCTAAAAGAACCTGTCCGATTGTATTATTAACTTTATGTGCACCTGTATGATTTAAATCTTCTCTTTTAAAATAAATTTTAGCTTCAAGTTCATGACTTATATTAGGTGCAAAGTAAAGTCCTGTGGGTCTTCCGATATATTCTTTATAATAATAATCCATTTCTTTCCAAAATTCTTTATCAAAACGGATGTTTTTATAAAACTCTTCAAGCTCAAACAAAACCGGCATAAGAGTTTCAGGAACGTATCGTCCTCCAAACTTATCAAAATGTCCTCTTTCATCTGGGTCGAATATCGGCTTTGGGATATACATCTATTTTTCCTTTTATTATCTAAATATTTCAAAATAAATTAACATAATATTTTTACTCTTAATATTTTACGAGTGAATCTACCTTAATTCCTAAATTTTTAAGTTTTTCTGAACCTTCTAAAAATGTAAGCTCAATTAAAAATGCAGCAGCTACAACATCTGCATTAAGTTTTTTTATAAGTTTAACTGCTGCTTGGGCTGTTCCTCCTGTGGCTATTAAATCATCTATTAATAAAACTTTTGGATTTTTAACACCATCAAAAGCATCAATATGAATCTCAATTTCATCAAAACCATATTCAAGTGCATATTTTTCAGCTACAGTAGTTGAGGGAAGTTTTCCTTTTTTTCTGATAGGAACAAAACCTTTTTTTATTTTTGCTGCAACAGCTGCTCCGAATATAAATCCTCTGCTTTCAATTCCGCATATAAAATCTACGTCTTTATATTTTTGAGCAAAATGATCTATCACTTCACTAAAAAGCTCACCTTTATTTAAAAGCGTTGTAATATCTTTAAAAACAATCCCTTTTTTAGGAAAATCAGGGATATCCCTGATAGCTTTTTTTACTTTTTCTTCTAAATTCATTTTATTTCACTTTTTCTAAGTAATCGCCTGTTCTAGTGTCTACTTTTATCTTATCACCTTCAACAATATGGCAAGGAACTGTAACTACCGCTCCTGTTTCAAGTTTAGCAGGTTTTCTACAAGCTCCACTTCTGTCTCTATTACTCACAGGCTGAGTTTCAATAACTTCAAGTTCAACCTGCATAGGAAGTTCTACCCCTATAACTTTTCCATTATGAAATAAAATATCAACTTCCATTCCTTCAAGTAAAAATCCTTTACTTTCTTCAAAAACTTTTACATCAACAGGGATCATCTCATAAGTCTCAGTATCCATAAAATAATAAATATCTCCTTCATTATATGAATATTGATATTTTCTTCTTTCAAGATTTGGTTCATCAGCTTTATCACCTGCATGGAAAGTTTTTTCTATTACTCTTCCGTCAATCAAGTTTTTAAGTTTTGTTCTTACAAATGCAGCACCTTTACCAGGTTTTACATGTGCATAATCTACTATTTTATATGGGATTCCATCAAGTTCTATATTTAAATATTTTTTTAAATCATTCATACTATATGCCATTATTTCTCCTTTAATTAAATTTCAGCGTATCCAACGCTTAATGCAGCTTTTAAATTTCTAAGTTCATTTAATACTTCTTCATTTACATCATTATCAACAATAATTACAGCCATAGCCTGACCTTCTTTGTTTCTTCCAAGTCTAAAATCAGCTATATTAATATTATATTTGGCAAGTGTCATCCCAACTTCTCCAATAACTCCTGGTACATCAGTATTTTTAAAGAAAATCATTTTACCTTTTGGCTCAAATTCCAAATCAAAATCTTTAAATTCAACAATTCTCGGATGTGTTTCAAGCATAGTTCCACTTATTGAATACTCACCACTATCAGCTAATACTTTAATATTAACTAAATTTTTATAAGTAGGATTTTTTACTTCCTTTGTTTCAAGCTCAATACCTTTCTCTTTTGCCAAAAATTCTGCATTTACATAATTTACATTATCAGTTATATTTTTCATAAGTCCCACGAGTGCAAATGTCATTACTGATTTATCTTCTTTTGAAATATCACCGCTTAAATTAACTTTTACTTTTTTTACAGGTCCGTTTATAATTTGTGAAAGTATGTAACCCATTTTCTGAGAAAGTTCAAGATATTTAATTACCCACTCAGGTGTATTTGCTGTATTTATTGGAAGATTTAATGCATTTGGATAACTGCTGCCTCTAAGAGCTTCAATAATAGCTTCTGCAGCCTGAATTGCAATCCTTTCTTGAGATTCACGGGTATTTGCGCCAATATGAGGTGTCACAGATGTATTTTCAAGTTCAAAAAATGGATGGTCAGTTACAGGCTCTTTTTCAAAAACATCAATTCCGAGCCATCTTATTTTTCCAGATTTAAGCCCTTCATATACATCTTTTTCATTATATAATCCACCTCTTGCACAGTTGATTAAAACAACTCCGTCTTTCATTTTTTCAATTTCTTTTTTAGTAATCATATTAATTGTTTCAGGAGTTTTAGGTGTATGGATTGTTATAAAATCACATTTTAAAATTTCTTCAAAATCAGTAGTATATTTACATCCTAAATCAGTTGCTTTGCTTGGGTCGATATAAGGGTCATAAGCAATTACATCCATTTCAAGCGCTTTTGCCCTAATTCCTACACGACTCCCAATATTACCAAAACCGATAATACCGAGTTTTTTACCGGCTAGTTCAATTCCAAGCCATTTTTCCCTGTTCCATTCATGCTCTTTTTTAAGATTCCATACAGCATTTGTAAAACTTCTTGCTGCTGTAAGTAAATGCGCCATTGTAAGCTCAACTGCTGCAAGTGTATTCGCAGTAGGAACATTCATAATAATAACACCTCTTTTGCTTGCTTCTTCAATATCAACATTATCTACACCAACACCAGCTCTAACAACAGCCTTTAATTTATTTGCGTGCTCTAAAAATTTTTTATCAACAGGAGTAGGACTTCTTGTAATAACGCCATCTGCATCTTCTATAATTTTTAAAAGTTCATCTTTTGGAGTTCTACTTGCATCTACAAGTTCAATATCCTTTGCTTTTTTAAGTATTTCAAATCCGGCTTCATGAATAGGGTCACAAACTACTACTTTCATTTAAATCCTTTTTTTAATTTTTTCTATTTTTATATTGAAATTATACTCTTTAAATAAATTTAATACACTGTTTGCCTGTTCTAAATTTTTAAAAAAAATATAAATTTCTGTTTTTTTGGCTTTAAAAAGCGAGTATGCTATTTTTTTATTCTCTAAAATAGTCTTGATATTAAAAATTGCATATTTATCTATATTTTTAATTATGATTTTATAAATAATTTCATATCTATATTTTTTAAAATCTATTTTCATATATAAAACTCTTGCCGGTAAACTATAAATATTCGGTTTTTTTATTTTAAAAAATGATTCTTTTATCTCTTGTTTTTTTTCATACTTTGAATTTTCATTTATTTTTTCAGGTTTGGATATTTGCAAATAATAAAAAATCAATCCGGCAAAAATTAAAAAAATAAGAACAGAAATCAAATATTTCATTCTGAAAGTTTAATTCTGTCCCCATTAATTTCAATAATTTTACCTTTAAAAGTATCCCCTATGTTGTATTCATTTTGATAATCTTCTTTTCTTACAAGGGCTTCCACATCACCAAGATCAACAAACATACCAAAATCAGTAATATATTTAACTTTTCCTTCAATCTCGTCACCAACACTATTGTTTCTTGCAAAAATATCATAAGGATTTTCAACTGCATCTTTTCTTGAAATAATTACTTTATTATTATCTTCGTCTATGGTGATAACTTTAAACTGTGCTTTATCTCCTATTTCAAATACTTCATTTGCTTTTTCACCTTTTTTAAATGACACAAATTTATTTGGAAGTAATACACTTATACCGTCTATTTCAACAAAAGCTCCAACATTGATGAATTTTGTAATGATTCCTTCAACAATATCTCCCACATTATACTTTTCAGCAAATATTGATGCAGGTTTTGTTAAAAGATTTTTTCTTGTTACTCTTAATTTTTCTTCCTCAGGATTAATTTCAACTACTTCAACTTCAATTTCCTGACCGAGACTTAAATCATTAATCCCATCCCAATTTATTTCACTAATATGCAAGAATCCTTCTACTCCGTTACCAATATCTACAAATGCTCCGTATTCTGTTAAATGTGAAACAGTTGCTTTTATTCTATCTCCAACACTTAAATTTTCAACTTCATCCCACGGATTTGGAAGCGTTCTTTTAATGGAAAACACTCTTCTTTCAGGATCAATTAACATTGCTTCAACTTTATCGCCTTCTTCAAAATATTTTCTATGGTCTATTTTTTTATAAAAAATCTCTTCTTTAGGAATAAAACCACTTATGCCATCAACATCAATAACAAGACCGTTTTTCTTTATTTTTGTAACCGTTGCTTCTACTGTTTTTCCTTCAAGTGAAGAGAGTTTTTCTTTTACATCATTTAAATACGCTTTTCTGTCAACTACCACCGAATTTTGTTTAAATTCCTTTACTTTTGCCTTTACATTTTTACCTATTACGCTTTCGTCCTCTTTTAAACCGCTGAGACTTTTAGGCAAAAAGAATTCAGTCTCACCGCTGTGACCTAAAAATCCTCCTTTAATTAATTTTTCGATTTGAAATTCTACTATATCACCGAGTTGTAAATCTTTCATGTTAAATCCTTTATTCTTGATATTATTTTCTCCACAAGCCATTCCGGCGTACTTGCCCCTGCACTTACACCACAAAGCTTTTTGCCTTCAAACCACTCTTTTTTAATTTCATCTTCACTTTCAACAAGATAAGCATCGCTGTTTTGCGAAGCAATATTAAAAAGCTGTTTAGTATTTGATGAATTTTTACCGCCAACTATTATCATAATATCAGCTTCACGACTTAATTCTCTTACAGCATCCTGATTTTCAAATGTTGCATTACATATTGTATTAAAAACCCTAACTTCTTTATAATTTTCAATTAAATAATTTGTTATTTTAAGATAATCAGATATTCTTCTTGTAGTCTGTGCAACAGTTGCGATTTTATCTCTTAAATGAACATTTTTAAGTTCTTCAACATCTAAAACAACATAGACCCTATCATGAACACTGTAACTCATAACACCTTTAATTTCAGGATGGTTTTTATCACCAAAAATAACAATATCATATCCCTCTTTACTCATTTTTTCTACTATTTCCTGAGGTTTTTTAACAAAAGGGCATGTTGCATCGATAACTTCCATATTTTTATTCAAAAGTTCATTATATTTATTTTTAGGTATTCCATGTGTTCTAACAATTACTCTTTTTATATTTTCATCTACTTCATCTATATTATTTACATATTTTACATTATACTTTTTAGAAAGTCTTTCTATTTCAAGAGGATTGTGTATCAAAGGTCCCAGAGTAACAGCATTTTTTGAATTTTCTGCTATTTCAACAGCTCTTTTTACACCAAAACAAAATCCGTAATTTTTTGCTTTTTTAATCAGCATCAACAATCCTATATTCAGATATTTTTTTAAATAATTTAAAGAAATTAGGAAATGAAGTGTAAATTGATTCTGCTTTATGAATTTTCATAGGTGCTAAAAGTCCAAGAACTGCAAAACTCATAGCTATTCTATGGTCTCCAAAAGAATTAATTTCAGCACTTTTAACTTCGCCTCCGATTATTTCAAATCCATCTTCATACTCTTTTGCTTCAATCCCACATTTTTTCAAATTTTCCACTACTGCTTTTATTCTGTCAGACTCTTTTACTCTCAGCTCTTTTGCATTCTTTACAATACTTTTTCCATCAGCTACGGCCATAGCCATTGCAAGTGCCGGCAGCTCATCAATAAGCCAAGGTATATTTTTACTTACTTCAATACCTTTTAATTCATTGCCTTTAATTATAATATCACCAATTGGTTCATATTGGTCCTCATGTAAAATATATTCAACTCCCGCTCCCATCCTCTCAAGCACTCTGTAGCTTTCTATTCTTGTAGGATTTAAGGTAACATTTTTTATTACAGCTCTTGAATTTGTAATAGCAGCTGCCACTGCAAAGAAAAACGCACTACTTGGATCATTTGGAACAGTTATGTTTAAAGGAGATAATTTATTTTCAAGAGGATAAATTTCTATTTCACATTCATTTTTATCAGTAAGCCTTTGATTGATTTTTGCTCCCATACCTTTTAACATTCTTTCTGTGTGATCCCTACTTAAAAAGGGTTCTTTATATAAAGAAGGTTTATTTGCATGAAGTGCAGCTAAAATCAAAGCTGATTTAACCTGAGCTGATGCAATAGGACTTTCATATCTAAAATTTTTAAGTTTTGAATTTCCTCTGATTGCAATAGGAGCAAGATTTCCATTATCCCTTGCATCAATATTTGCACCTATTTCATTTAAAGGTTTTATAACTCTTTTCATAGGTCTTCGTCTTAAATATTCATCTCCTGTTAAAACAAAAAACCCTTCATTTGAAGCCATAAGCCCCATATAAATCCTAATGGTAGTACCGGAATTGCCGCAATAAAGTACATCATCAGGCTCTTTGATTTTTTGAGGTGCGGTTATAGTAATTTCACCCTCTTTTTCTTCAACTTCCGCACCGAGTTTTTTAGCAATTTCAAGAGAATTTAAGGTATCTTCAGCTTTTAAATAATTTCTTATTTTATTCTCACCTTCACTTAAAAGAGAAAAAATCGCACATCTGTGCGAAATAGATTTATCCGCATCTACTATAAACTCTTCGTCAAATTTCCTACCTCTAATAACATTTAATATCATCTAAGCCTAATTCCTTTTTCTTCCAACGCTTTTAAAATTTTTTCCATTATATCATTAATTTCATTTTCTTGTAAAGTTTTTTGACCTTGTAATTTAAATCTAACAGTTAATGAGTTTTTTTCTCCCAAATCAAAAATATCAATAGGATAAAAATCTTTAAGTTCTTCAATATTAAGATTTGAAATTATGTTATATATTTCTTTATATGGAATATCCTTATCTATTACAAGACTCAAATCCCTTGTAACTTTTTGAAATTTATTTATTTCTTTTGCCAATTTTGTTTTTTTATTTAATTTTTCAAGATTTATTTCTGCGAAATATGTATCCTCAATATCAAAATCTTTTGCAACTTTTGGATGAAGTTTGGCAATAATTCCTATTTTTTCACCGTCTTTAATAATTTCTGCACATTGATATGGATGTGCTATTGGATGTTTCCCTTCTATAAGGGTAAAATCTCCGATAATTTGAGAAAGTTTATCAACTGCATCTTTAAATTGAACTTTTGAAGGTTTACCGTGATTTGCAGGGTTTTCATAATCTGCAAAACCATTTAAAACAAATGCAAACTGTGCTTTTTCTTCTCTTTTTGCATTATAAACACTTCCTGCTGTAAAAAGATATACCCTTTTATAATCATTTGCCCTGTTGTATCTTATATCATCAAATAATTGCAATAACAGTGTGGTTCTTAATGTATCAAGTTCTTTTATTATAGGATTTACTAAATCAAGATTATCGTCAATTGTTTCAAAACCGTATTTTTTTAATCTTTCTTTATCTTCAAAAATAAAATGGATTACTTCATAAAATCCGTTAGAAACAGCCCTGAGTTTTAATTCATTTAAAAATTCTATTTTTTCAATTACATCATTAATTCTGTTTTTCTCTTCAAAAATAAGAGGTTTGTTGGGAATATTGTCAATTCCGTAAATTCTTAGAATCTCCTCAGTAATATCCTGAATATTTTCAATATCATGTCTAAATACAGGTATTGCCACTTTTAAAGATTCTTCTGTTATTGATTTAATTTCAAAACCTAATTTTTTAAGAATTTCAACAATACTTTTTTCATCAATGTCATATCCTATTATTTCTTTTACTTCGTTAATATTTATATTTATAATTTTTGGTTTGATGTCATTTGAAAGATCAATATCACCACTATAAACCGGCAATCTCATTTCATTTAAGAGATAATTCATACCAAAATTTAAATCAGGCTCACTTCCCCTACTTGCTCTAAAAAAATATTCATCTGTTTTAAGGGCATTTAAAAATACAATTTCATTTACATATTTTGGATCAATATAATTAGCATCAATTAAATATTTCCCGTTTTCTTCCACATTAATATCGTTTTTTATACCCACATAATATTTACCAAAACATTTAATAACATCTGCTCCATTTTCATTATCAAGCTCAATATTACATATATTCATAGGAGTCAGCAAAACTCCTGTTGCATGCATTGCATATTTGATAAATTTATCAATTTTATTTTTTGATTCTTCATCGACCAATGCAAGTCTATATTCGACTTTTAAAGGAATATTTATTTCACCTTCAACAGCTTTTAAAAGATGTGAAGATTTTTTAAGTTCATTTTTATCTATATTTACAATTCTTCCAATACCTTCTTGCATCTCTTCATATTTAAATTCAACCGATTTAAGAGGTCTGTTTAAACCAGCTCTGAGTTCTCTTGCAATTCCGTAAATACTGAAACAATCACCTCTGTTTGCTGTAACACCGAGTTCAATTATTTCATCATTTAAATATTTACCTACATATTCTCCAATTTTAAGTTCACCTAATGAATCATCAAGGACCATAATGCCTTCATGAAAATCAGGAAGTCCAATCTCTCTTGCGGCGCATATCATACCAAAAGATTCAACACCTCTTAATTTAGCTTTTTTTATTTTCAATTCAGGAAGAATAGCACCTATTTTTGCAACGGCAACTTTCTGACCCGCTGCTACATTTTTAGCTCCGCATATAATTTGAAGCTCTTCATCACCAACATTGACTTTACATAAATTAAGTTTATCAGCATTTGGATGCTTTTCACACTCAATAACTTCACCAACTACCACATTTTGAGGTATTTCTATTTTTCTATACCCTTCTACTTCCTGTCCGATTCTATTAAGGGTAAGAATAATTTCTTCTGTGGAAATTCCATCCAAATTAATAAATTCTTCCAACCATTTTCTTGTTACTATCATTTAAACTGCTCCATAAGTCTTATATCTCCTTCATACATACTTCTAAGATCATTAATTCTGTTTAGAAGCATTGCAAATCTCTCAACTCCAAGTCCAAATGCATATCCGCTTACATTTTCATATCCAACAGCTTTAAACACATTCGGATCCACAACTCCGCATCCAAGTACTTCAAGCCAGCCTGTATGCGAACAAACTCTGCAACCTTCTCCTTCACAAAATATACAGCTTATATCTACTTCTGCACTCGGTTCCGTAAAAGGAAAAAATGAAGGTCTAAATCTTACTTTTACATCTCCAAACATATGAATAAGAAATGATTCAAGTATAAATTTAAGATTTGCAAAACTAACTTTTCCTTTCTCATCTACAACAAGCCCTTCAACCTGATGAAACATAGGAGTATGTGTAAGGTCGTAATCCCTTCTAAATACTGCTCCCGGACTTATCATCCTGATAGGTGGTTTTTGTTTTAACATCGTTCTAATTTGTACAGGTGAAGTATGTGTTCTAAGCAGTGAACCATCCTTAAAATAAAAAGTATCCTGCATATCACGCGCCGGATGATATTTTGGTAAGTTTAACGCTTCAAAATTATGAAAATCATCCTCAACAAGCGGGCCTGTTTCCACGGAGAAATTCAGTTTTGTAAAAAAATCAATAATTTTATTCATTGTATCCGTAATTGGATGAATGGCACCCGTAGGTTTAGGGTAAAAAAGCGTTACATCAATTCTTTCAGATTTTAATTTAATGTTTAAGAGCTCTTCTTCAAGCTCAT
>JALTBU010000041.1 GCA_027008345.1 Nautiliaceae bacterium
ATTTTATCGCCTATTTTATCGATTATTTCAAAAAGTTCTTTTTCATTTTCTATTAAAATTGCGTCAAATTCTATTTTATTTTTTTTAGGCTCTTTTGTTTTTATATAAAGTCCATCTTTTTTAACTCTTTCAATTACAGAATTTATCCCTAAATCCATAAGTCTTTTAGCAACTTTTAAAATAGGATTAACCTCAGGATATTTAAACTCTTCAAAATTTATATCATCAAAAAGGTCTTTTTTTAGCGTTACAAGTTTTTTGCTTAAAAAGGCGTTTTGTTTATTTTCTAAAAGTTTTTTTTGAAGGGCTCCTTTTATTTCATCTATATGTTCATAAAGATTTTCAAGAGTTTTATATTCATTTATAAGTTTTGCGGCGGTTTTTACTCCAACTCCTTTAACTCCGGGGATATTATCTGCCGTGTCTCCTAAAAGAGCCTGAAAATCTATAAAATATTTTGGAGGAATTCCAAATTTTTCTATGCACTCTTTTTCGTCTATCTCTTTTTTCTTTGTAGGGTCAAAAATAACGATATTTTCATCTATTAGCTGATACATATCTTTGTCGTGAGAAATAATTTTTACTTTTATTCCTTTTTTAGAAGCTAAAGATGCAAGAGATGCTATTAAATCATCGCTTTCAAATCCCGGGATTTCCAGCATTTTAAAATCCATATTTTTTATTAAATCTATTGCTATTGGAAGTTGGATTTTTAAATCTTCTTCTATCTCTTTTCTGTTAGCTTTATATTCCGGGAAAATTTCTTTTCTAAAAGTCTCTTTTTCTTTACTGTCAAGTGTAAAAACTACATAATCTGTTGGAAAATCGCGTCCAAGTGAAGAGATAAAATTCATAAATCCAGTAAGCATTCCTGTAGGAGTGCCGTTAGAGCTTTTTAGATTTGCATTTTTTAAAGCGTAATAATTTCTAAATAAAAATCCAAAAGTATCAATAATTGTTAAAGTCATATAAAAACCTTTTTTGGTAAAATGTTATCATAAATTTCAAGGAGTAATGTTGAAGCCTTTAAAAATAATAAATGTTAAAAAATCGGTTTTTCGCATAAGAGTTGTGCAGAGTGGAGAAATTTATGTTTTTGATATAAGCAATACTATTAGAATTTTTGATGAAAAGTTTAAATTAAAAGGTGGGGCAAAAATAAAAATGCCCACTCACAATCCTTTTGAAAACAGCGCTGATATTTCTCCAAAAGGCAATTTTTTGGCTATTGCTGAGGTTAAAGGAAAAAGAACTTTTATATGGGATGTTAAAACAAAAAGTATAAAATATAAATTTGGATGGCACAAAGGGGAAGTTTTAAATGTCTCTTTTGATAATGAAGAAAAATATATTTTAACAGGAGGGGCTGACAGCAGGGCATATATTTGGAGTTTAAGATTTGGAAGAATGCTTATGGCTTTGCCTCCTCATCCTGATTATATTTTAAGCGGAGGATTTAGTAAAAATAATTTATGGACAGCAACAGGGAGTTATGATAGATTAATTACTATTACAAATATAGCCTCTCCTAATGTAAATTACAGAAAAAAAGTGCATAGAGGCGCAGTAAATAAGATTAAATTCTTTTTAAACAATATAATGATAAGCGGGGATAAAAGCGGAGAAATTGTAAAGTGGGATTTTAGAAAAGGAAAGATTCTTCAACGCTTTGGTAATATGTCTGATATGGTTGTCGATTTTGATACAGATGAAAAACAGGAATTTTTATTTGCGATTACAAAAGAAAAAAAAGTTTATTTATATGATTTTAAAACGGGAGAAATTATATCTAACGAATTTATAAAATTAAATTCTCTTCCTACTGTTATTGCTTTTAATTCTAATAACGAACATCTTTATATAGGCTGTCTTGATGGAAGTGTTTATATTTTTGATTTATTAGAAGACAGAAAAAAGTTAAAAAATGCAATAGAAGAGAAAAAATATTCTATAGCTTATGAGCTTGTTAAACAAAATCCTCTTTTAAAAAGAACAAAAGAGTATCAAAATTTAGAAAATATTTGGGAAAAAACACTTTCTGTTATTTATTCTCTTTTAGAAAAAGGAGAAGTGGATAAAGCTAAGGCTTTGTTTGAGCCGTTTAAAGATGTTGCTATAAAAAGAAATATTTTTCAATCTATGTTAAAAGATTATGGAGAATTTGAAAAATTTAAAAAAGCGGTAATGAATAGAAAATATCCTTTAGCCTATTCTTTAGCTAGAACATATCCTGTTTATAAACAAAGTATTTATTATAAAAAAATGGAAGATGATTTTAAAAAAAGTTTCAATAAAGCAAGAGAACTTATAAAACTTGGCAAAACCGAACAGGCAAAAGAGATTTTGAAACCTTTTAGGGGTGTTAGCGAGAAAGCTCCATTAATTCAGGCTCTTTTTAATGAAAAAAAACTTTATGATTTACTAAGAAGTAAATTGGCAAAAAGGGAATTTAAAGATTTTTTTGCTTTAGTTAACAGATATCCTTTTTTAACTGACACTGAAGATTATGAAAAAGCTATGAAATATGCTGAGCTTATAAGACAAAAAGCCTATGAAGCTATTCAAAAGGGAAATTATAAAGATGCTATAAAATTTGCTGAAATGCTTAAAGAATTTCCGGGATTTAATGAAGATGCGGATGAAATAGCAAGAGAAGCGAAGAATATTTTGCAGTTTTTAGTATATTTAGCAGAAAAAGATTATGATAAAGTTGAAGAGATGATTAATAATTATTCTTATTTAGAAAAACTTGACGATTATAAAAATTTTATGCAAGATTATAGAAATTTAATTTCTCAAGGGGAAAAATATGCAATTTTAGGAGATGTTGCTAAATTAAAATCCCTTTATGCCCCTTATATTCAATATGATTTATTTAGAAACAGAGTAAATCAATTTGTAAAAAGAGCGTATTTAAATCAGATTATGTCTTTATTTAAACAAAACGATTTAGAAAATATTGCAAAAGGAATTAAAAATTATATAAAACTTTTTGGGTTTGATAACGAAATAGGGGATTTAAGCAAACTTGCTAAGAAAAAAGGAGCAAATTTTACTAT
>JALTBU010000042.1 GCA_027008345.1 Nautiliaceae bacterium
ATAATTGAACTTAAAAATGAAATTAAAAATCCTATTAAAAACAATACACCAAAATCACTCAAATAATTTATTTCAAAATTTATACCTAAATCATTTATAACTTTTTCAAAAATCGCTGAATTTATGGTTATATAAATAAGTCCGAAAGTAATTATTAATGATATAAGAGAATCTATAAAAGCAATTTTAAAAAGAGCGGCTCCTCTAAACCAAAAAGGAGCTCCAAAAAGTTCCATTATATACATTCTTTCATTATGAAGAAGTTTCCAAACTTCAAGTTGTTTTAAAATCAGTAAAAATCCCAAAACTGCTATAAGATACATAAAAGTTTTTGTAATTATTTCAAGAAGCATCAAAAGATTGTATATTTTGGTTTGTGAACTAGATTTTGTCATAACTTTTTTAATAAATGGTTTATTAAGTAATTCGTTTTTTATAATAATGAGTTCTTTTGGAGAAGGGAGAGAATTTAATTTTAATTTATAAAAATGTGGCATTGTAATATTGGAAAAATCAATGTTTTTATATTTTCTTTTTAATTTGGAAATTTCATTTTTAATATCTATTTCATCAAGTTCTCCTAGATTGTCCACATCAGGTTTTGAAAGAGTGGAAGTGCTTACTATAATGATTGAATAGTTATCAATAATATTTTGTTTATATTTTTCTAATATCTGTGAAAAAGTTTTAAATAAAAATACACTAAAAAGTATAGAAATCAGGGCTAAGATTAGTGTTAAGTGACTTTTAAGAGAGTTCATAAACCTTACCTTTTTCAATATGAAGTTGTCTGAAATTTATTGAAAAATCATTTGGAATGGAATGAGATGCTATAATTATAGTAATTCCGAGTTTATTTGCTTTAATAAATAAATCCATTACAAGTGAAGCTGAATATTCATCAAGACCAGAAATAGGCTCATCTGCTAAAATCATAACGGGATTATGTATTGTAGCTCTGGCAATTGCTGCTCTTTGCTGTTCTCCACCGCTTAGTTCTTCTGGGAATTTATCTGCTTTATGGGATAATTTTACATGATTTAGGTATTCCATTGCAAGATTTTCCGCATCAGTTTTATTTACTCCTGCGATAAGTAGAGGAAGCATTACGTTTTTTAAAATATTCCATTCAGGTATAAGTTTAAAATCCTGAAAAACAATTCCAAGATGTTTTCTAAGAAGAGCAAGTCTTGATTTGTTTATGTTTTTCAGGTCAAATTCACCAACCATAAGTTTACCGCCGCTTGGTTTTATTTCTCCGTAAAGTGATTTTATTATTGTAGTTTTACCGCTTCCACTAACACCTGTTAAAAATACAAAATCTCCACTGTTTATAGTAAATGAAGAAGATTTTATTATTTCAGAATTTTCATATCTTAAAGTGAGATTATCTGCTATTACAAGTTTACCCATTAAAAAGCCTTTTTAATTCTTTGTGTGCAAGATAATTTTCTTTTATCGGTGCCGGTTGTTTGAAATAATAAGGTTTTTGTGTATTGACAATATATATATGTTCAGGTCTGTTGAAATTACCTATTGTAGCTCTTATAAGTGAATCTTTTTCATTGATTTTATATTCTTTTTCAATATGAATTACGAAATTATCATAAACTTTGGGTGTAAAATCAAGATTTTCAAGCCTTTTTTCAAATTCAAAATTATATTTTTCATTAATTTCTGGTGAAATTTCAAGCGATTTCATATAAATATCATAAATGTTTTTACCTTGTTTTAGCCATCTCTCTTCGTATTTGCTTGTTATTTCGTAAGGAATGTTTTTTTTGACATTTATATCCAGTTTTTCTTGTTCTAAAAATTTTTGTAAAGAATATGAAAAATAATTCTCACTGTCGGTTCTTAGATGCAAAAATCCATTTTTTTGCAGAGCTCTTTTTGCTTCATTTATAAAATCTGTGTTTATAACTCTTCTATGTTCTTTTTTATCCCAAGGTACAGGAAAATGTACATAAATAGAATGAAGTCTGTTTGATGGAATTCTACTTAAAATAAGTCGTGCGTCATGATTTATAATTCTTATATTGTTAATTTTTTCATGAACAATTCTTCTTAAAACTTGCTCAATTGAAGGTTTATGGATTTCTATGCCTAAAATTAATTTGTTAGGATATTTTTTTGCAAGATGTATTAAATGCCTTCCACTTCCAAATCCTACTTCCACTATGTCAATGTTACTTAAATCGTCTGTAATTTCAAGCATATTCTTATTTGGAAGTTTTTCTTTGATTCCGCTTATATTCTCAAAAATTATTTTTGCATCATTTAATTTTGCAAAATCAAGATATGCTTTTTTTATTTCACTTATGACCGGTCTTGTGATTTTATCGTATTTAACAAGATATCCATTTTTATGTTTTCTTATATTTATTAAAAATTTAGCAGTCTGTGTTTTTACTGCTATTAAATTTTCAGCTTGAAATAAAAATTCACATTTTTCCCCTTTTAAGGGGAAATTTAATTCTTTTAATTTATCTATAACAATATGAGGCATTATTTAGAAACCTCCACAACGGCAGGTTTTTTTGAAATAAGGCCATATTTGTCAACTTCATAAATTTTATATTCATAAGAATGTTTCGGATTTATTATATCTGTGAATCTGTTTGAATTTGCTATAAATTTTTTTTCACTTGATTTGAAAAATCCAAGATTTTCTTTTCTTATTATTAAATATCTGACAGCCCTGTTATCAGGAGATGTGAAAATGAATTCAATTTCATTTCCCATTTTATTTGTAGAAACAATAGGTGCGGCAGGTTTAGGAAGTGTTTCTCCCATAACAGCTGGCGAATCACTTAAAATAGATTCAGTTCCATGAGGAGATACTGCTGTTACTTTATAATATCTTATAAAACCATCTTTTCCGATATTATCGATAAATGTAGTAGAAGTTGTTTTTTTATAAAATTTAAAATACCCATTAGGTGAATTTGATATATATATTTTATAATAAGCTGCATTTGTAACAGGTGAAAATTTAATTACTATTTTTTTAGGAAGATTTGTTGTTGCTGTTATATTCATAACAACAGGAGGTTTTGGGAAAGTTGAAACTGCAATAGGTTTTGAAGGAAGTGATTTTATATCATCAAAACTTTTTGCAAAAATTCTGTATTTATAAATTTTTCCATCTTTAAGTCCAGAATCTATATATTCAACATTCAATCTTGGTTTAAGAGTATCTAAATTTTCCCATTTAGCTTTTTCATCATTGAATCTTTGAATGATATATTCATCAACTCTTTCGTTAGGATGAGGTCTGAATATAATTTTTACACTGCCTTTTGTAAGCGGTTTTGCTTCGAGGATAATAACAGGAGCGAGTTTTGGAAGTGTAGAAGTTTGAACTTCTTTTGCAAGTGAAGGAATTCCTTCTTTATTAAAAGCCGCAATTTTATATTTGTAAATATGAGCAGGTTTTAGTTTTGTATCAACATAAATCGATTTATAAGGGTTTTTGATTGTTGTAATTTCTTCCCATTTTTTGTGTTTGAAATCATATCTTTGAATGTAATACCCACTCATATTTGCAACAGGAGACCAAAAAAGTGCTACTGCATTTCTATCCGGGTATGCTTTAAATTCTTTTACAGTCGGTAAATTAGGATTTGATTTAAGAGGCTGTTTATTGGGAGTTAGATTGGCACAACCTGTTATTAGTATCAAAGTAGCGGCTGAGATTATTAATTTTTTCATCATCAATTCCTTTTAATAAAAATTTAAAATCGTCAAATAATGGTGCTATTATACTAAGTTTTTTACCGCTTGGGTGGGTAAAGTAGAGTTCTCTTGCATGAAGCATTGTTCTTGGAATATTTTGGTTTTTTTTGCCATATATTTCATCTCCTAAAATATATCTTCCTATTGAATTTAAATGTACTCTTATTTGATGGGTTCTTCCGGTAAATAGTTTAGCGGCTGTGAGATTTTTTTCTATTGGAACAAAAAGAGTTTTAGCGTTCCTTCCTCCTTCAATTATCGCCATTTTAAGTCTGTTTTTAGGATTTCTCGCAATTGGTTTGTTTATGCAAACAGGCTCTTTTAAAGGATGGTTTAAAAAAAACAGATAATATCTTCCCATTGTTTTATCTTTGAGCTGATTGGATAAAAATGCATGGGTTTTATTATTTTTAGCAACCAAAAGTGCTCCGCTTGTGTCTTTATCAATTCTATGGACTATACCAAATCTTTCTTCTCCTGCGATGGTAGAAAGAGAAAAACCTTTTGATTTTAGCCAATCGACAACTGTTGCTTCTTTTACGCTTGGTGCAGGATGTACCACTATTCCAGGAGGTTTATTTATTACAAGTAAATCCTCATCCTCATAAAGAATAGGAATGTCAAAATCTACTTGTCTGTTTTCACTTTTTTCAATTTCAGGTGTTTTGTATTCTATATTATCGCCTTCATTTAATTTTATGCCGCCTTTTTTAATAGTTTTACCGTTTATTTTGACGAGTCCTTTTTTTATGAGTTGTTCTATTTGATTTCTTGCAATATTTAATTTACGGCTTAAAAATTTATCAACTCTCTCATTTTTATCGGCAGTTATTTTCATTTTTTCCTTTTTTATTTTATTATAACAAAAAATGCCAGCTTGAAAATATAAGTGAAATAATTAATATAAGATATTAAATTTAAAAATAAATCCAGAACTTATAAATTTTTACATTTTCTCATCCACCCATCCACTCATCAACTGATCTTCCCATCCACCCTCACAATCTTGACAAAAATTTTTAATTTAACTAAAATCGCAGAAAATTTACTGCTTAAAACTTCAAATTTATCTACAAGGATTAAATCATATGGAAAATCAAAATCAAAACAATATAGAAAATACAGAATCTCAACAAACCCAAAAAGAAGAAAAAACTCAAAATAGCTCAAAAAAACAAAGGACTCATATTCCTGTTGAAGGCTATACAATTGAGACATTAAGAAGTATGCCCACAGATGAGCTTATTGAAATTGCAAAAAACCTCGGAGTTGAAAATCCTCAGGAGTATAAAAGACAGGATTTAATGTTTGAAATATTAAAAACACAGGTTGCACAAGGCGGATATTTACTTTTTACAGGAATTCTTGAAATAATGCCTGATGGATATGGATTTTTAAGAAGTATCGGAGGAAATTTTGAAAATTCGGTGAATGATGTTTATGTTTCGCAAACTCAAATAAGAAGATTTGCACTAAGAACAGGAGATATCGTAACTGGTCAGATAAGACCTCCAAAAGATCAGGAAAAATATTATGCTTTACTTAAAATAGAAGCAGTAAATTACCTTCCTCCTGAAGAAGCAAAGAAAAGACCTCTTTTTGATAATTTAACACCTCTTTATCCTCAGGAAAAACTAAAACTTGAATATGACCCTACTAAACTTACAGGAAGAGTCCTTGATTTATTTGCGCCAATAGGTAAAGGTCAAAGAGGACTTATAGTAGCACCACCAAGAAGCGGTAAAACTGTATTTTTAAAAGAAATAGCCCATGGAATTACCAAAAATCATCCGGAAGTTGAACTTATGGTTCTTCTTGTAGATGAAAGACCGGAAGAAGTTACTGATATGCAAAGAAGTGTAAAAGGCGAAGTTTTCAGTTCAACTTTTGATAAACCAGCCCAAAATCATGTAAGAGTTGCTGAACTTGTGATTGAAAAAGCAAAAAGAATGGTTGAAATGGGTAAAGATGTTGTAATACTCCTTGATTCAATTACAAGACTTGCAAGGGCTTACAATACAGTTACTCCTGCAAGCGGTAAAGTATTAAGCGGTGGTGTGGATGCAAATGCACTTCATAAACCAAAAAGATTTTTTGGAGCTGCAAGAAATATAGAAGAGGGCGGAAGTCTTACTATTATCGCAACTGCACTTATTGATACAGGCTCTAAAATGGATGAGGTTATTTTTGAAGAGTTTAAAGGTACAGGTAATATGGAAGCTGTACTAAGCCGTAGAATTGCCGATAGAAGAATTTATCCCGCAATTGACCTGCTTAAATCCGGTACAAGAAAAGAAGAACTTTTATTAACTCCAGAAGAGCTTGCAAAAGTTTGGGCTATAAGAAATATTATTAGTGAAATGGATGAAGTTGAAGCATTGAAATTACTTTATTCAAAAATGTTAAAAACAAAAAATAATCAGGAATTTTTGAGTGTAATTAATGAGTAAATGCGGTATTTTTGATAGTGGAATAGGCGGTATAAGTGTAGCAAGAGAGATATTAAAAGCAAAACTTTTTGATGAAATCATTTATTATGGAGATACAGCAAGAGTTCCGTATGGAAATAAAAACGAAAGTACGATTATAAGATATTCTCTTGAAGCACTTGAATTTCTTAAAAATTTTGATATTGATTTTTTGGTAGTTGCATGCAATACAGCAAGTGCAGTAGCGGTAAATGAACTAAGACGTGAATCAAAATTTCCGGTTTTGGGAGTTATTGAAGCAGGTGTTGAAGCTCTTAAAAATGAAGATAAAAAATCAAATATCCTTCTTGTAGGAACTAAAAGAACAATAAAATCTGGTAAATATCAAAAATTACTTCAAAAAAATGGTTTTAAAAATATAACTTCAATTGCAACTCCTTTATTTGTTCCACTTGTGGAAGAAGGTTTGGTTGAAGGAGATATTACTGATAAAATTTTTGATATGTATTTTAAAGATATAAATAAAGAAAAAATTGATACTGTCATTTTAGGTTGTACTCATTATCCTTTTTTAAGTAAAACTTTTAAAAAGCATTTTCCTAATGCAAAACTTATCCATTCAGGTCAGGCAATTGTAGAAATGATAAAAAACAATTTTGATATAGCTCCTAAAAAAGAAACTATAATAAAACTTTTTTCATCTGATAATCCAGAAGAGTTTAAAATTCAGGCTAAAAGGTGGCTTTAAAATATTAAGTTAATTTTTAAACTCAAAGTAAAATTTGGTATAATAAGTTCAAAAAAGAGGTTAAATGAAAAGGGCATTATTTATATTAGCAATTTTAATTCTTTTACTTCATGCGGAAAAAACACCTGCTTCACCATATTATATATGTGGTCTTTTTAAAGGGCCATTGATAACTTATGACACAATTCAAGGTAATGGTAAAGAGCCAAAAGTTTGTGGAAGTGAAAATCTTTTTGCCATTAAAGTAAATAATATTGATAATATAAAATGTAGTATCAGTCAAAATTGTGATAATGCTACTCAATGTAATGTAAAAAATCCTCCTAATAATAAATATAATCCTAATTTATTGGAAAGTAATAAGGAAACACCAATACCTGAGGATTTGAATTTTACTGCGACTGATTATGAAAATTATGATTTTGATTCTCCAAATTTAGTTTTAAATTTTGAACCTCAGAAACAATATGCTGATAGTGATACAAATTATTCTACTTTCGGTGCCTGGACTTTTAAAGACAATAATATAACACTTAATTTTAAACCTGGTGATTATTATTTTGATAGTTTAGAATTTGATGGAAATGATGTTCATATAAATGTATTGGATGGAGGTCCTGTTAGAATTTTCGTAAAAGAGAATTTACAATTTTATAAAAATGACGTATTTATAAATGATAATGGAGATGAAAATAATCTTTTTATGTATGTTGGTGGAAATTTGGAATTTAAAGATACTGAAAATACTCCTTTACATATATACGCGTTTAGTTATGTTAAAGGAAATGTTGAATTTAAATCAAGTTCGGATGATTTTTACTGGTATGGAGGAATAACTTCTGAGGGTGATATTACAATAGATTCTGATTATGCTCATTTTATATATAGAGGTACAAGTGACAAACTTGGTTATGGTAAGTGTCCTTTATGCTACGCCGACCAGATAAATGGGCATTGGATAAGTATAATGGATTTTTTAAAAATGACTTTTAAAATGCCAAAAAGAACTGCAATAATTAACGAGTCAAATGAAACTTTAAATGATTTAAATGTAACTCTTATTGAGACTGACCCTAGCTGGTTTACGGGTACAACCCCTCAAATGTATAGATTAATTGATGAAAACAATAATACTGTATGGAAATATTTAGAAAATAATACAACTTATGAATATAAAAATGCTCTTGGTTTAAGAATAAGAATGAGTATAGATAAAAAACATAAAGGTTTTGTTATTGCCCCTCCAAGAGGTGATATTCAACCTCCTTTTGGAGCAAGTGATATTCAAACTATTTCTAAAACCACTGCATATTTAGGTGAGTATAATGCTACGGGATTTGAGCATTATAATGCTTTGGAAACTACTTTTGGTATTGATACGACTATACAAGGTAGTAATTTAAATAATTTTTTTGCAAATTATTATGATAAATATGGAAGATACTATAAAAATATTAAATTGGAGTATTGTAACAATGTTCCCGCTACATCAGTAAGTAATCCTTCTGATACTACTTTTTCAATTGATGCGTGGGACAGTGATGAAAACATTTCACATAGAGTTATAAAAACCAAAATTGTTTCAAAAGAATTTAATCTCACTATTGCTGGAATTGAAAATAATCAAGAAACAGCTCTTAATAAAGGTATTGTTAAATTCGCTTTATATGATATATTAAATCGCACAGAAATTACACCTTTTTATGATTTTAATACTTCAAATCCTTCAATCGAGCATGAATTTAATATAAGTAAAAGTGTAAAAGATGTAAAAGTTGAGTTTAAGATATGTGCCGATGTTGATAATAATGGAAGTTTAATTATAAAAGATTCATCTGAATGTCAAAATGCAAGTGAATACAGTTGTAAATCAAATCCTGGAAATGTAGGTTGGAGAAAATGTTTTTCAAGCGATGATTTTGCAATAAGACCTTATAAATTTGTAATTGAAAATGCTCCTTCTGTGGTAAGGGCGGGAGAAGAGTTTAATATTACTGTAAAAGCACTTGATTATCAAAACAATCCGGCACAAAACTACAATGAAATTGTTTCAGTTGTTAATTCCCCAAGAATTAAATATATTGATAATAATACTAATGCAAATAGAGTAATTGAAATAACTTCTTTAAATAGAAAATTTTCTAATGGCGTGGTTACTTTAAGTTTAAGATATCCAGATGTCGGAGAAGGAAATATTACAATTGAAGAAGTTAATGGGAGTGAATTTGCATATGTAGATGCAAATGACACCAATCCATCCGCAAGATTTATACAAAGTGCAAGAGCAGGTATAAAATTTATTCCTTATTCATTTAAAATAGATGCAAAATATTCAAATTTTAATAATTCTTCTTTTACTTATATTTCAAATGATTTAAATATGTCTTCAATGCTTGATATTAATATAACGGCAATCAATAAAGATGGTAATGTAACTAAATATTATAATAATAATATGTATGCAAAAAATATTATATTGACAATAACTCATTCTATTCCTGCAAATGTAAATAGTATAATTTACATGGAAACATCTCAAAATATTATTAAAAATACAAATGTAAACAATCCTATTAAATTAGTGGTAAACAAAAATTATTTTACAACATCACATAAAGGAGAAACAAATCTTCATATTAAAATAAATTTTCCACGAAACAGTAGAAAACCGATAAATAGTTTTATTTTTAATATTAATGATATAAATGTTACCGATAATGAAGCGAATGGGACAAAAACTTTAAATCAATCGGCTAAATTTTATTATGGAAGAATATATATCGATAATGTTGCCGGATATGCTTCAACATTAACCGCCACAGCCAAATATGAATATTGGAATAATGATTGGGTTTTAAATACAAATCATATTGATAATTCTTTTGGTGAGATAAAATATCTTTATATTAAACCTTCCGATGTTAATTATACAAAAGACACTCTAAGCAACGGCTTACAAAAAGTTACTTTGAGTACAACACATGCACTTCCATATAAAGTAAAAATTCATGTAGCAATTCCAAGCTGGCTGTGGTATCATCCGCTTGCTTATCCTTATCAAGATCCTTCAAATATAAATCAAAACTGTTTAACCCACCCTTGTTTTAACGCTTTTTTTGAAAAAAATTCTAA
>JALTBU010000043.1 GCA_027008345.1 Nautiliaceae bacterium
ATATTTTTATCAATATCAACACCGCTGTGGCCTCCCGGAAGATTTGTTACACTGACATCCCCTAAACATCCTTTTATTTTTTTCTTTTTTAAAGGGTATTTTATATTAGCATCAACTCCTCCTGCGCAACCTATTATTATTTCTTTGTCATTTTCACTATCTAAATTCAAAAGATACGGAGCATTTATTTTAAATTCAAGATGCTTTGCACCGATTAAGCCAATTTCTTCATCATTTGTAAAAAGATATTCAATATCATCATATTTATCCATAAATGCAAGCATCGTAGCAACTCCTATACCGTTATCTGCACCAAGTGAAGAATTTTTGGCTCTTAGCCACCCGTTTTCTTCAATAATTTTAATTTTAGGCGCATCACCTACACATACCATATCAATATGAGATTGAAGCGCAAGTTTTGGAGTATTTTTATATGCCAATATATTTCCATAATTATCCTTAAATATGGTAAATTTTCTTTTTTTAGCATAGTTGATAATAAATTCTTGCAATTCTTTTGTATTCGAACTGCAATGAGGTATTTGAGAGATTTTTTTAAAAATCTCTAATACTTTTTTATACATTATTTCTCCTTTGATATAATTACCAAAAAGGCTGATTATGAAATATATTATTTTAATAATGATAGCACTTTTTTTTACAGGCTGTGTCAATAAAAGAGGAATTTCTCTAAAATATTATCCGGAATGTGAAGAAAATTATGATTTATATGGAGTTCACTATATAAACTGCAAAGATAATATATATAATTTCAAACACAAAAACAAAACCTGTCTTGATTGTAATTAAGGAGAAAAATGAATATTAATGAAATTTTAAAAGAACGTCAAAAATGGTTTGAATGGAAAAATATAAAACCAATTGTTTACAAACTCAAAGAGTTTAAAAGTGAAAAGTGTAAAGTGAAAAGTGTAAAATTAAGTGATATTATTGAAATTGAAACAGAAGAAAAGCCGGAGATTGAAGAAATAGCAAAAATGTTAAAGCCTTGGAGAAAGGGACCTTTTAAAATAAATGATTTGTTCATAGACAGCGAATGGAGAAGCTATATAAAATGGAACTCTATTAGACCTCATCTTGATTTAGAAAATAAAGATATTTTAGATGTTGGTTGCAATAACGGATATTATATGTTCAGAATGCTTGAAATGGATCCAAAAAGTATAACAGGATTTGACCCTAGTGCACTTTTTAACCTTCAATTTGAATTTATAAATTCATTTATAAAAAGTGATATTGAATATAAACTTTTAGGAGTTGAACATATTCCTTACTATGAAAAAAAATTTGATGTAATATTTTGTATGGGTGTTTTGTATCATCGAAAAGACCCAATTGATATGCTAAAAGAACTAAAAGCAGGTCTGAATAAAGGCGGAGAAGTAATACTTGATACGCTTATGATAGAAGGAAGCGGCGAATATGCCCTAAGCCCAATGAGATACGCAAAAATGAAAAACGTATATTTCATACCTACATTAAAAGCTCTTTATAACTGGATTCAAAGGGCAAAATTCAGTGATGTTGAATTTATCGGCAAAAGATACACAACCACAAATGAACAACGCAAAACCGACTGGATTGATGGCGAAAGTTTAGAAAGTTTTTTAAATAAAGAAGAAACTAAAACCATAGAGGGGTATGAACCGCCTCTAAGAGTTTATTTAAAACTTAAATATTAATTTTATTCTGGTTTTGCTCCGAAAAGAAACATATAAACGAGTGCGATAAAAATAATTGTAATACCAAACCCAACACCAATAATCATTCCAAAATCCATTTTCTCTCCTTTTTTTATTTAAGATATAGTAAAATTATACAAAAAAGGAATTAAATGTCAAAACATTTAACCCATACAAAAGATTTAAGTAAAAATGAAATATTACAAATTTTTACATATGCCAAAAATTTTCTTAATGAGAAAAAAAGAGAAGATTTAAAAGGAAAATTAATTATTAATGTCTTTTTTGAAAATTCCACAAGAACAAGAAGTTCTTTTGAAATTGCAGCAAAAAGACTCTCTGCTGATGTGGTGAATCTTGATGTGGCAAGAAGCTCAACCGCAAAAGGCGAAACACTTTTTGATACAGCTGCAAACCTTGATGCAATGGGTCCAAGTGCGATTGTGGTAAGACACAACCGTGCAGGTGTACCTAAAATTCTTTCAAAATATGTAAAAAGTTCTATTATTAACGCAGGAGACGGAGCTCATCAGCATCCAACACAAGGTCTTTTAGACCTTTTTACTTTAATGCAGAAATGGGGAAGCTTGGAAAATAAAAAAATTGCGATTGTTGGAGATATAAAAAACAGCAGGGTTGCAAACTCGGATATTGAGCTTTTTACAAGATTTGGAGCAAAAGTACTGCTCGTAGGACCTCCGCACTTCTTGCCAAAAACAAATCTTAATACAACTCACAATATAAAAGAAGCAATTGAATGGGCAGATGCCGTGATAAGTTTAAGAACCCAAACAGAAAGACACTCTCAGCCGAGTTTTGCATCACTAAAAGATTACGCTCAAAATTTTCAAATTACAAAAGATTTAATTAAAAATAAAAATATTTTTATAATGCACCCGGGACCTGTTCACAGAAATATAGATATAAGCGATGAAGTATTAGCCGATGAGAGATGCCTTGTACTTGAACAGGTAAAAAACGGTGTTGCTGTTAGAATGGGAATATTAAAGTTTTTAATTGAAAGTGAAAAGTGAAAAGTGAAAACTTAAAGTTTTTTTTAATAGATTTTGAAGGAAACATATTTATTGAAGATGTTAAGAATTTAAAAGATGTTTTTTTCTCTTTTCCGTCATTTTCAATTCAAATAAACAATTTAAAACCCATTTACCTATCCGCACATTCATCCAATCAATCCATACTATTAAA
>JALTBU010000044.1 GCA_027008345.1 Nautiliaceae bacterium
TTCTTCATCTGTCTTATCTCTTTTGATAACTCTTTGAATCTGAAGCTCTTTTGGTGCATAAACCACTAAAACTTTATCAAATTCATCATAATTTTGTTTTTCAAAGAAAAGTGGTAAATCTACAAAATAAGGCACTCCGTCTTTTTCTAAATTTTGGGCTTGTTTAAGTACTTCTTTTTTAACTTCCGGGAGAATTAAATCTTCTAAAATTTTAAGTTTTTCTTTATCATTAAATACTATTTTTCTAAGTTCTTTTCTATCAGTTGTGCCAAAAATTTCTTTGATTTTATCTTTTTTCTTTTCAAAAACTTTTTTGCTTATGCTATCTGCATCAATTATTTTATAACCATAAAGCTTTAAAAAAGAAGCAACAGTGCTTTTTCCTGTACCTATTCCACCGGTTAGCACTATTGCATTTTTTAATTTAACAGATTCACTCATTAACTCATCCACTCATTTACACTTTAATAACGTCTTTTATTTCTTCAAAAATATACTTTGGCAATATAAAACTTCCGTAATGAACATCAGTTGTATAATATTTAGCACCTTCTACAAAGTCGCTTCTGTGTCTTATAATATCAGCCTGAGGATGAAATTTTTTACTTGCAAATACAAGTGGTTTTGCTTCTAAATTTTCATCGAGATAATAAAAAGGCATTACAATCCAGAAAAGTTTGCTGAGATTACTAAAAAGGTCTCTATCAGTAAGACTTTTTGGAGTTGTTATATAAATTCCTTTGTCATTTAGTTTTTCATAAATTTTGATTATATCACTTGGAGTCTCTTCAATAATTAAATCATATCCTTCGCTGTCGTCTTGTGTGTGTATATCAAATTTTGCCATTGTAATTTTTTTGAATTCGTCTTTTAACTTGTTTGGAATTAATATCTTTGTACCTTCGCTCGTACATCCGCCAATTAACGCCATCATCTCGTTTTTAATATTCATTGCTTTCCTTTTTTGGCTTAATATAGCAAAAAATTTTTAAAAAACAAAAAATTTTGATATATTTCGGATAAAATTTGTCTTAAAGGAGTAACAATGTATAAAGTTGATATCGAAAAAAAATGCGGATGTGTTAAAAAAAGCGGCCTTGAATTCCCTAAAACTTTTGAAGATAAACAACAGGCTGAATTTGAAGCACTTAAACTTGTAAATCATATGAATGCAAACTTTTGTAAAAAACACAGATTTTTCGTAAATGAAGAAGGAGATACATTTAAAATTTATGTAGAACTTTCTTGCCCGCAAGTCAGTTAATCTCCTCTTTTTTCTTTAATTTTACTTCATTTAAAGGTTTAAAATGATTGCTCATCTTTGTTGCAGTGTTGATGCAGGATATTTTTTAAAAAGACTTAAAGAAGAATATCCAGATGAAAAAATAACAGGTTATTTTTATGACCCGAATATTCATCCTTACTCTGAATTTAAACTTCGTTCCCTTGATACAAAAAGAATTTGCGAAAAACTTGGAGTTGAGTATGTAGAGGGAGATTATAATTATGAAGAGTGGCTAAGGGCTGTAAAAGGAAAAGAAAACGAGCCTGAGAAAGGAAGTAGGTGTTCGATTTGTTTTGATTTTTCATTAGAAGAAGCTGCAAGATTTGCAAAAGCAAGAGGAGATAATAAAGTAACAACTTCTCTTCTTATGTCTCCTATGAAATCGCACGAGCAGCTTGAAGCAATTGGGAGGGTTATAAAAAGAAAATATGATGTTGAATTTATAGCTGTTGATTATCGTAAAAAAGGCGGGACTCAGGCACAACAGGTTTATGCAAAAGAAAATCAGATGTATAGACAGGATTATTGTGGTTGTCTTTATGGTATCTGGCAGCAAAAAAGTGAGCAGGAAATTATAGATGAGCTGATTTCACCATATCCTTTTCAAGTATTGCCAGCAAGTATAGAAGAGCGACTTAATTTTTATGAAAACAGGCTTGATTTGGAAGAAAAAGGTGTTAAATATAAAATTGTAAAAGAAAATTTTTTAAATTACAGATTATTAAAATCATCAATTACCTCTAAAAAAAAGCCCGTATTTCATTATACTCTTTTTTATTCTTATCTTGACAGACCTCAAAGAGTTAGGATTGAAACTCAAAAAGATGATATAGGATATGGCAACAGAGCTCAGGTAATTTTCATAAAACTTAATAAAATTAATGAACTTTTAAACAAAACATATCAAAATATCAAAGAACTTTTCAAAGAACCATTAAAATTGGAAGAAGAGTTATTAATCAGGGAAAGAATTACAAATACAAAATATTCTCTTTCACCGGTAATTGTGTTGGAAGAATTTGAAGATATCAGATATGATATTGAAATTGATGCAAAAATTTATCCTGACAATAAAGAAATTTTGATAAAATTTTAAAAAAAGGAAAATATATGGTTTTTGATATTAATCAAATTCAGGAAATGCTTCCTCACAGATATCCTTTTTTACTTGTAGATAGAATTACAGATGTAAAAAAAGGCGAAGAAGTAGAAGGTTATCTTAATATTTCTATTACAAATCAGGTATTTCAAGGTCATTTTCCGGGACATCCAATATATCCGGGAGTTTTAATAATCGAAGGAATGGCACAAACCGGGGCAATACTGCCTTTTACTGTAATGAGTAAAGAAGAATTAAATAATAAAGTGGTATATTTTATGAGTATAGATAAGGCAAAATTTAGAAAACCTGTGCTTCCGGGAGATAAACTGGTATATAAAGTAAAAACAATTAAACACAGAGGAAAAATCTGGCAACTTGACGCAAAAGCGTATGTTGATGGAGAATTGGCGGCTGAAGCTGAGCTTAAAGCTATGATTATGGATAAATAAAATATTGGAATTAATATGAAAGCAATTATAAAAGGGAAAATTGGCAAAAACTGTCAAATAGGTGAAGGTGTAATTATAGATGAAAATGTTGTTATAGGTGATAACTGCATAATTGAACCGTATGCGGTTATTACCGGATATACTGAAATCGGGGATAATAACCATATTTTCTCCCATGCCGTAGTAGGCTCAATTCCTCAGGATTTGAAATATCATGGAGAGAAAACAAAACTGATTATCGGAAATAATAATAAAATTCGTGAATTTACTCTAATTAATCCGGGAACTGAAGGTGGAGGCGGAGTTACGAAAATAGGTGATAATAATCTTTTAATGGGTTATGTACACGTGGCTCATGATGTAATAATAGGCAATAATTGTATTTTAGCAAATGCCGCTACACTTGCCGGTCATGTGGAACTTGAAAATAATGTGGTAATTGGCGGTATGACTCCTATTCATCAGTTTGTAAAAATAGGGGAGTTTGCAATGATAGCTGGAGCAAGTGCGGTAAGTCAGGATATTCCGCCGTATTGTCTGGCTGAGGGCAACAGGGCAAAATTAAGGGGACTTAATCTTACAGGTCTTAGAAGAAAACTCCCTAATAGAAGTGATATTGATGAGATTAAAAGAGCGTATAAAGAATTGTTTGAGAGTGGTAAGCCTATAAGAGAAGTTGCAGAAAAATTAAAAAAAAGTCAAAATCAATATGTAAAACATCTTGCAGAGTTTGTATTAAATTCGAAAAGGGGAATTCCTTATGATAGAAAAGTGTAGTTTTTGCGGCAGTGTCGAAACAGAAGAAAATCCATTATTAGCAGCGCCTGACAATAAAGCGTTTATTTGTAAAAACTGTGTATTACAGGCATATGACATTATAATGGGCGCTGTTAAAAAACAGAAAAAAAAGCCTGAGGGTATAAAACTTTTAACTCCAAAAGAGATAAAAAAACATTTAGATGAATATGTAATAGGGCAGGAAAGAGCAAAAAAAATAATTTCGGTTGCTGTATATAATCATTATAAAAGAATTATGTTTGGGGCTGAAAGTGATGTAGAAATTCAAAAATCAAATATTTTAATGATAGGACCAACAGGAAGTGGAAAAACACTTATTGCAAGAACACTTGCAAAACTTCTTGATGTGCCTCTTGCAATTGCAGATGCAACTTCTTTAACAGAAGCCGGGTATGTTGGAGAGGATGTTGAAAATGTACTTTTAAAATTATATCAAGCCGCAGATGGAGATTTGGAAAAAACCCAAAGAGGTATTATATTTATTGATGAAATTGACAAAATTTCAAGAAAAAGTGAAAATCCCTCAATTACAAGAGATGTAAGCGGAGAAGGTGTTCAGCAGGCACTTCTTAAAATTATCGAAGGAAGTGTTGTAAATGTTCCGCCTCAAGGTGGTAGAAAGCATCCTCATCAGGAATTTTTACAGATTGATACATCAAATATACTTTTTATATGCGGTGGTGCTTTTGAAGGTCTTGAAGAGATAGTTCAAAGAAGGCTTGAGGGTGCTACTATGGGATTTTTAGGTAAACCTAAGGAAAAGCTAACGAAAGATGATATTTTATCATTAGTTGAACCTGAGGATTTGGTGAAATACGGACTTATTCCCGAGCTTATAGGAAGACTTCCTGTAATTGCCACTTTAAGAGAACTTAGCCGTGATGATTTAATAAGAGTGCTTACAGAGCCAAAAGATGCTTTAATTAAACAATATCAGGCTCTTTTTGCACTCGATGATGTAGAACTTGAATTTGAAAGAGACGCACTTGAAGCAATTGCTGATATGGCTATTAAAAGAGGTACGGGAGCAAGGGGACTTAGAGCAATTCTCGAAGATGCGATGGTTGATATTATGTTTAATCTGCCTGAATATAGAGGATATAAAATTATTATCACCAAAGATGTTATAGAAAAAAAAGCTGATCCTATTTTGGTAAAAAAGGATAATAATGTTAAATAGAATTTTGGGACTTTTCAGTAATGATTTGGCAATAGACCTTGGAACTGCCAATACACTTGTAAGTGTAAAAGGAAAAGGTATTGTAATAAACGAACCAAGTGTTGTAGCAATAAAAGAAGGCAAACATAAAACAAAAGTTCTGGCAGTGGGTAAAGAAGCCAAAGATATGATTGGAAAAACTCCAAAAGACATAGTGGCAATAAGACCTATGAAAAACGGGGTTATAGCGGATTTCAGTGTAACAGAAGAGATGATAAGATATTTTATTCAAAAAGTTCATAACAGAAAAGGCTTAATTAGACCAAGAATTGTTATATGTGTCCCATATGGTCTTACACAGGTTGAGAGAAAAGCTGTTAAAGAATCAGCTATGAGCGCAGGGGCAAGGGAAGTTTATTTAATAGAAGAACCTATGGCTGCGGCAATCGGGGCAGGTCTTCCAGTAAGAGAGCCCCAAGGAAGTATGGTTATAGATATCGGAGGAGGTACTACTGAAATAGGAGTTATTTCTCTTGGTGGACTTGTTGTAAGTAAATCTATAAGAATTGCCGGAGACAGGTTTGATAAAGCAATAGTTGATTATATAAATAAAAAATATAATCTTGTAATTGGTGAAAGAACAGCAGAAGAGATAAAAATAGAAATAGGAAGTGCCATTAAGCTTGAAAAAGAACTTAAAATGCTTGTAAAAGGTAAAAACAGAATTTCAGGACTGCTTGAAACTATAACTGTTACAAGTGAAGATGTAAGAGAAGCTCTTAAAGAACCTATAAAAGAACTTGGAGAATCGTTAAAAGAAGTATTGGAAGATACACCGGCTGACCTTGCAGGAGATATTGTGGAAAACGGTATTGTTTTAACAGGCGGAGGAGCTCTTCTTAGAGGACTTGATAAATATTTTAGTGATCTTGTATCACTTCCTGTTTATATAGCAGAAGATCCTCTTTTGGCAGTGGCAAAAGGTACTGGAAAAGCACTAGAACAAATAGATTTGTTATCTTCCATAGATGAATAAAAAATATTTAATACTTTTTTTATTAGGGTTCGTCCTAATTTTTTTTATTTTTAAAACACAAATAACCGATTTTTTTAATTTTTTAAAATTAAATTTTAATCATATACAATCAAATATATATAATGAGTTAAACTCTCTTAAAAATCAATCATTACAAATCAAAAAATTAAAACAGGAAAATTCTTTTTTAAAAAATAAAATTGCTTATTTGAATTCTCTTATTTATAATTGTAAAGATTTTGAACAACTTATAAAAGATTCTAATTTAACACTAACTAAAACTATTTCATATGCTTCTTTGCCTGATTTTTCCGCTATATATATAGATTACAAGCCAAAAGGCAAATTTCCAAAAGGACTTGTTTATAATAATCTTGCAGCTGGTATTGTTGTAAAAGGTGTTGGAAATTACTCGCTTGCATTTTTAAATTCAAATAAAAAAACTTCTTATACAGTTTATGTGATTGATGGTAATAATTCAATTCCTGGTATATTTAATGGAAAAATTAATCTCATAAAATATATACCAAAATTCAAAAATATAAAAAAAGGTGATTTGGTTATAACAAGCGGACTTGATGGTATTTTTTATAAGGGTGCAAAAGTAGGCATAATTGAAAGTGTAAAACAGACAAATTTATATCAAGAAGCAAAAGTTAAACTTTTTTATAACGATTTGAATCCTAATTATTTTTATGTCGTAGATAAATTTGATAAAATAGGAAAAAAAGAGGAGGGGAGAGATGGAATTAAAAAACATTGAAAACACACTTAAAAAAATGGGGCTTGTTTTAGAAAAAGTGGTTCAAAAAGTAGATGAACTCGATAAAAGAGTTGCCAAAATAGAGGAAAAATTAGGTGAAAATGAAAAAAAGTTTTCAAGCGGGGATCTCAAAGCAGCCCCTCAGACAAATCAGACCAAAACTTCGACTTCAAGCAGTTTTGGAAGTGGCTTTGGAAGTAGTTTTTTAGGTTCTATGGCAGGAGCAATGGCGGGAATGGGTCTTTATAATCTTTTATTTAATCATTCAGTAACTCCTGCTGAGTTCGGACATGAAATTGGTATGAATGATACCGAAATAGATGAAGCACTTGAAAGTAATTTTGATGAAATAGATTCAAAGCTTGATGAACTTGATAATAAAATAGACGAACTTGATTCAAAAATCAATGATCTTCAAGATAATGATGTTATGAACAGTGATTATTTTGAAAGTTATGATGAAGATATGCCTGATAATGATTTTGAGAGTGGATTTGATGATTTTGACGGATTTGACGATGTTTAATCTTTGATATAATTCCTAAAAATCTTCAACCGACTCCTTTTTTATAATTAATAAAGGATATTAATGGTAAATATTGTTTTATGTGGTGGAAGCGGAACAAGGCTTTGGCCTATCAGTAGGGAGAATCTTCCTAAACAGTTTTTGAAAATGTTTAACAATGAATCACTATATCAGATTACATTAAAAAGAAATAGTAAAATTTGTGATAAAGTTTGTATTATATCTAATGCAAATCAGTTTTTTTTAGCACTTGACCAATTTGAAGAAATAAAAAATAATATTAAATATAGTGATTTCAAGGCTATAGTCGAACCTTTTGGCAGAAATACAGCATGTGCCATTGCATTTGGAGCGTTTTTGAGTGATGATATTTTATTTGTTACCCCATCTGATCATAAAATCGAAGCAAATGAAAAGTATTATGAAGCTATAAAAAAAGCTGAAAAATTTGCAAAAGAAGGATTTCTTGTTGTTTTTGGAATAAAACCAAAATATCCTGAGACAGGTTATGGATATATTGAGACTGATGGTGAAAATGTAATTAAGTTTCATGAAAAACCGGATCTAAAAACCGCACAGGAATATGTAGATTCAGGTAATTTTTACTGGAACAGCGGTATGTTTATGTTTCATTCAAAAACATATCTTGAAGAACTTAAAAAGTATGCACCCGATGTTTATGAAAATGCAAAAAAAGCAATTGAGAAAGCAAAAAAGGGCGAATATATAAGAATTTTAAGCCAGGATATGGAAAATATTCCGGATATTAGTATTGATTATGCCGTTATGGAAAAAAGTAAAAAAATAAAATTTGTTGAACTTGATGTAGATTGGAATGATGTAGGAAGTTTTGATGCACTTGATAGGGAATTTGAAAAAGATGAAAACGGAAATACAAAAAAAGACAATCTGGTAGCCGTAGAATCGAAAAATAATTTTGTATTTGGAAGGTATAAAACGATAGCGTTAAGTTATGTAAATGATTTAATAGTTGTTGATACTCCATCTGCTTTACTTGTTACTAAAAAAGGGAAATCCCAGAGTGTGAGAGATATTGTAAAAATACTAAAAGAAAAAAGTCCCAATGTCGTTAAATTCGGAAGGACTGTTTACAGACCATGGGGATATTATACAAATCTGTTTGAAGACAAACAATATAAAGTAAAACTTATCAAAATTAATCCGCATAAAAGGCTTTCACTCCAAAAACATTTTCACAGAAGCGAGCACTGGGTTGTAGTAAGCGGTACTGCTACTATCGTTAAAGGTGATAAAAAATTTCTATTACGACCAAATGAATCTACTTATATCCCTATGGGAGAAATTCATAGAATAGAAAATAATGGTAAATTGCCTCTAAAAATTATTGAAGTTCAAGTTGGTGAATATCTTGGAGAAGATGATATTGTAAGACTTGAAGATGATTTTGGAAGAAGTGACCAATGAAAAAAATATTTTTTTTAATTATAGGATTTATTATGTTGTACGGGTGTAATGCTCCATATTCTCTAAATAAATTTAAAAACGTTTTATCATTATCAAAACTTCAAGCTCCAACTAGTCATTACAATCCTTTGTATTCTACAAAATATGGAGAATTTGAAGATTTTTGCAATAAATATTTTACTCTTCAAGACAATAAATATATGGCATTTTTTATGTGTGGCAAAAAACATAGAAGTGAGCTTAGATTTAAAAATGACTGGTCGGTTTCTGATGCCAGTCCACACATTATTGAAGCAAAAGTTAAATTGTTTCCTTTAAATGAAAAAAGGGAATTTACATTTTTACAAATTCATGCCGATAGTACATTAAAAGATAAACCGGTTATTGATAAACCGCTTTTAAGAATTGTATGGTATAAAGAATTGCATGGGTTAAGAAATCATATATGGGCAGTAATTAGAACATGTGATGATCCGAATGTAATGTGTTATGAAAAAATAGATCTTGGTGAAAAGCCAAAAAGTTTTTTTGATGTAAAGGTGGAAGTAAAAAATTCAAAACTCAAAATTTGGGTTGATGGTCAATTAAAAGTTGATAAAGATGTAAGTTATTGGAATAAATATTTAAATTATTTTAAAGCAGGTGTATATCTTCAAGATGAAGGATGTGCAAAAGTTTTATTTGATAAATTGGAAGTAAAGGAGTAAAATGAAAATAAGTGTAGTAGGTTTAGGATATGTCGGAGCTGTTTGTTCTGCATGTTTTGCAAATGAGGGACATGAAGTTATAGGTATGGATATTGATGAGGTAAAAGTTGAACTTATAAATAAAGGTAAAGCTCCGATTGTTGAGAAAGATTTGGAAGATTATATTTCAAGAAATGTAAATGAGGGCAGATTAAGAGCCACGACTGACTTGAAAGAAGCTATTGACAACAGTGATATTACGATTATTTCAGTTGGAACACCATCAAAGCTAAATGGTGATATAGATTTAAAATATATTAAAGAAGCGGCAAAAGCAATTGGTGAAAAATTAAAAGAAAAAGATGCATTTCATATTGTTTCTATGAGAAGTACTGTACTTCCAGGAACTGGAAAAAATGTTGTAATACCTATAATTGAAGAAATTTCAGGTAAAAAAGCAGGAGTTGATTTTGGATATGTTTCAAATCCTGAATTTTTAAGAGAAGGAACTGCTATTTGGGATTTTTACAATCCTC
>JALTBU010000045.1 GCA_027008345.1 Nautiliaceae bacterium
TTTTTTTAATAATTGTCCACGAGCGATAGCGAGTGGTTCACCTATTGGATACAAAAACGTAAAATTTGATGAAAATTTTGCACAAGTAAAGATACTTAAATCGTTAAAGATAGTTAATAAAAATATTCTCTTAATTTCTCTTAATTTCTCTTAACCTCTCTTAACCCCCCCTTGAAAACCCCCGTAAAATCGTTATTTTAAGCAAAAATTTTTCCCATTTTTAGGGTATAAATTTCCCATTTTTAGGGTATAAATTTCCCATTTTTAGGGTATAAATTTCCCATTTTTAGGGTATAAATTTCCCATATTGCTAAATTTAGGAAATTTAGCTATAATTCCAAAAAAAAAAGGAATAAAAAATGCAAATGATAAAAGGTAAATGGTGGATAGGAGGGAATAGAAATTTAGAATTTACACTTACAAAATGTGGAATATTTACATTTGAAGATTTAAAACAAATCTTTAAAAAAAATGAAGGTGCTATTTTAGAATTAATTAACTTAGGTGTATTCATAAAAAAAGAGGCTGGGAGCTGGAATTTTTTTATTAAAACTAAAAAGGGTTGGAAAAGGTTAAAAACTTGTAATTTAAGAAAAATTATCAAAAAATAAGGTAAAAGATGAAAAAAAAAGAAATAACATTACATAAACGAAATGAAATGATTAGAGGAGGAGATAAACTCTCTTTACACGCTAAAAGATGTCTTAATGCTATTTACTACCTTATCCAAACAAACGTAAATAATGGCAAAACAGAAGTAATTGAAAAATTAGATTATATCCCGATTGAATTCCCATACTTGCGTAAAATGATGGGATTAGAAAAGGTTGAAAGTTATATAAAAGAAATTGAAGACGCATTAACAGAGCTTCAAGAAACTACATTGCAATTAAATAATTTTAGAAACCCAAAAGACAATCAAGTGTATCAATGGTATTCAATGAGTTTTTTAGCTGATGCAAGTTGGAAATTAGACGAAAAAAGCGGGAAAAAAGTAGCATATGTAGAATTGCCAAAACTTATGAAATGGTTAATGATACATAGCAATGATGGCAATTTTACAAAATTAGAACTTATTCCCACTTTAAACAAATTAAGAACGAAATACGCAATGAAATTATACGAATTTTTTAAGAGCTTTGAAAAATTTAGATACATAGACTTACCCCAAGATTATTTATTACGCATACTTGGAATAGACCCAACAAGCACATATAAGCATTATTCTAAATTTTTAGAATTACTCCAACGCCAAATAAAAGAACTAAACAAAAAAACAGAGTTTAAAGACTTAAAACTTGTAGAACCGACAAAAGAAATGAAAAAAGAAAAGATTTATCGTTTTATTATTAATCCAAAGGCTAAACGAGTTTTAAAAGATAGAAAGAAAATAGAAGAGATGACCCAAAGTCTATTTAAAAGATTTTAATTATATATTATAAGGGAATTTTTTATAGTCTACACTTGTGTCGACCCCCCTTGTAGACCTATATGTAGACTACTTGTAGACCTATTTGTAGACCTTTTATAATCTATTTGTAGACCCTATGTAGACCTTTTATAACCTATTTGTAGACCCTATGTAGACCTTTTAGTTTCCTTGCAAGAGAGGCTTGAGCTATTCCGAAAAATAAAAAAATCCCTAAAATCAAAACTAATGGAAAAATTTTTTCCTTATTAGAAGCTCTATAACGAACGAAATCAATCGTCCAAGTATGTTAGTATTTGTTAGTATTCAAGAATTTTGAGAAATATATCACAAAGATATTATTTAATATATTATATATTATATATCCTGTCTCACAACCTGTGAGACAATTTGTGAGACAATTTGTGAGACACAAAAAATCCCTAAATTTAGGGATTTTGCAAAATATTATATTTATAAGTGTCTCACACTTGTGAGACACTTGTGAGACACTAAAATAACGTATTTTAGGGGGATTTACACAAATTTGTCTCACCTTGTCTCACAAGTGTGAGACACTTGTGAGACAAAAATGGCTATTTTGTGAGACAAAATTAAATCGAATAAATATTTCAAATTGTTTCAGTTTGAAATAATTTATTTCATATTGACAAATCAGTTTGAAATATTATAAAATGTTGTATCAGTTTAAATTAAAACACAACTTAACATAATAAATTTACTTTTGATAATTATTTCTCAAAAAAGGATTAACAATGGAATTTGAAGTATTCGGCTACAAAATAAGCATAGAAAAAAAAGCACTTAAAGCAAAAGAAAGCGAGGAAATGCCACAAGATTTACGCTGGGCGTTGGAAGTTTTAGAGAAATACGGCAAAAAATTACCTCCAAGTCCAAAAAAAATTGAAAGTGCAAAACGTGCAAGTAAAATAAAAGCTGATAGAACAAAAGAAAAAGTAATTAATGCGGTTAATCTTTTACGATTACAGGGAGAAAAAATAACCCCATATAAAGTTGCTAAAACTGCAGGTATAAGTTACAACACGGCAAAAAAATATCTAAATTCCTGAATACTAACACACTTGGAAGATTGATTTCGTTCGTTACAGAGCTTCTAATAAGGAAAAAATTTTTCCATTAGCCCGAATTTTAGGGATTTTTTTATTTTTCGGAATAGCTCAAGCCTCTCTTGCAGGAGTGGGAAAAAGCATAAATCAAAATTAAAATAATTAAAAAAATCAAAATCAAGCGATTTTAAGCCCATAGAGCGATTTTTTTTTGTTTTAAGGGTAAATATATGCAAAAAGAGAAAAAAACGTCTCAGAACGCACGGGAGGCATTAAAAAGAATATATTTTTTTCTTTTTGTTTTTTTATTCAAAAATCTTTTGTAAAAAATAGACAAAAAAAGAAACTTAAATCAAAACGATTGGAACAAAATCAAAAG
>JALTBU010000046.1 GCA_027008345.1 Nautiliaceae bacterium
TATAATTTGAAAGGGGAAAGGTATGAAAAGGGTTTTATCTATTGTTCTTTTATCAATGGGTTTAAATGCTTCAATGGTGCAAAATTCAGTTTCCACTTTATTAAACACGAATCCGGAAATTAAATCTGCTTTGAATAAATTTATAGCTCAAAAAAAAGAGATTAAATCTGCAAAATCTGAAAATTTACCGGTTGTGAATTTTAATTTACAAGGCGGTATTGCAAAATCAGGTCTATTTAAAAGTGATACAGTTGATCAAACATATAGATATTATAAAGCGGCTATTGTGCTTACCCAAAATCTGTTTAACGGATATGGTAGTGTTGGTAAAATAAATTTTCAAAAAGCAAAAGCGGTGAGTTATGCTTTTAAATATATTCAAACTGTAAATAATATTACGGATAAAGCATTAAAAAATTATATAGACGTAATGAAAGCAGAACTAGTGTATAAAAATGGTGTGGAAAATTTACAAATAACAAAATCTATTTTAAATAAAGTCAAAGAGCTTTATAAAGGTGGTATGACAACAAAATCAGAGGTTACTAAAATTGAATCTCAATATTATCTTGCAAAATCAAATGTGTTAATTTTAAAAGACAAGCTGATACAGGCTGAAAATAATTTTGAAAAAATTTTTGGATTTAAGCCGGATGTAAAAAATATGAGTTTTGATGAAGATTTAAAACTTCCTTTTGATCTAAAAACAGCTTATACTTTAGCAGTTTCAAACAATCCAGCAATAAAAAGTGCTAAATTTTATATAAATGCATTAAAAGAATATCAAAAAGTTGTAGATAAAAACTTTTATCCAAAAATTGATCTGCAATTAACGCAAAATTATAATGATGTATCTGATAGGAATCCATATGATAGTGCTGATGACAGATTTATTGCAAGCTTAAATATGACATATAATCTTTTTAACGGTTATAAAGATAAAACTAATTCTCAAATAAACAAAATAAAAATAAATATAGCTTTAAATTCTCTTGAAAAAATCAAAAGAGAAGTAAAAGCAAATCTTTATAATGCTTGGAATTTAAAAAATACTCTTATCCAAAGAATTTCTGATATTGAAGAATATAAAAACTACGCAAATAAAACTTTAAATCTTTATCAAAAAGAATTTAATATGGGAAGAAGAACACTACTTGAGCTTTTAACAGCCCAAAATGACTTATATAAAGCAAAAAATGAACTTATTAAGACTAAATTTAATCTTTTATATTTAAAAGTTAAAATTCATAATTTAATGGGTGATTTAGTAGATAAAGTATATGGTAAAAAAGTATTTAAAGGGTTAATCGATTAAAGAGGGTAAGTGGAAAATTTAAAATATAATGACCAATTATTAGATTGTCTGGTGATTTTCACCAGACTATATCATAAGCCTATATCCAAAGAATCATTAATACACGGTATTCCGATACAAGAAGAGATATTTTCTCTGAATAATCCGAAATCGCTCTTTTCAAGAATTGCATCAAGAGCAGGTTTTAAAAGTACTCTTGTAAAAAAAGATTTAAATGAAATTCTCAATGTTCATCTTCCTATGATTTTGCTTTTGAAAAACAAACATTGTGTTATTTTAGAAGAAATTAAAGATAATAAAGCAAAAATAATTTTTCCTGAGGGAGAAGTGAGTGAATGGGTTGATATAGATAAACTAAAAGAAGATTATCTTGGATATGGATTTTTGCTTAAAAAAGAATATCATTATAGTGATAAATTTAATACATTAAAAATAAAACCAAAACATTGGTTTTGGGATACTCTTAAACTCTCTCTTCCATTGTATAGGGATGTAATATTAGCATCAATTTTAATAAATCTTTTTGTCTTGGCAATTCCTCTTTTTACAATGAATGTATATGATAGAGTCATACCCAATAATGCGCAAGAGACTTTGTGGGGTTTTACGATAGGCATATTGTTAGTTTTAATAATTGATTTTGTTTTAAAAAATATAAGAGTATATCTTCTTGAAACAGCAGGTAAAAAGAGTGAAATTATAATGTCTTCTCTTATTTTTGAAAAAGCTATGAATTTGAAAATGTCTGTGTATCCAAAATCGGTAGGTTCTTTTGCAAATAATTTAAGAAGTTTTGATGTAATAAGAAATTTTTTTACATCAGTTACTGTTGCGGCACTTGTGGATATTCCATTTTCAATACTTTTTTTGTTTGTTATATGGTATATTGGAGGAGTGCTTGTAATTATTCCTATAATTTTTTCTATTTTAATTTTGTTTTATGCTTTAATAATCAGAAGGCCTCTTGAAAGGCTTATGCATGAAACTCATCATGCACATTCTTATAAAAGTTCTATTCTTGTAGAAACTTTGCAAAATATAGAAACTATAAAAACTCATAATCTCGAATCTTCAAAACAATGGCAATGGGAAGAGGCAACCGGAAATATTGCGGATAAATTTTTAAAAACAAAAATATTAAGCGCATCAATTCCAGCTGTTACATATTTGATGACTAATATGAATACGGTTGTGACAGTTCTTGTTGGAGTTTATTTAATTACTTCACATCAGCTCACAATGGGTGCTTTAATCGCCGCAGTAATTTTAGGTTCCCGAACAGTTGCACCTATGGGACAAGTAGCTGCTTTGATATCACAATATTCTGACGCAAAAGTTGCTTATGAAGCTATTGAAAATATTATAAAACAAGAAAAAGAAAGAGATAAAGAATTTTTACATTTAGAAGATTTAAGAGGTAAAATAGAATTTAAAAATGTATATTTTAAATATCCAGATACAGATGTATATGCATTAGAAAATGTAAGTTTTACAATAAATCCGGGTGAAAAAGTTGCAATTATTGGTAATATAGGCTCTGGTAAAAGCACAATTGTAAAACTTTTACTAAAACTGTATGAGCCTGAAAAAGGGAAAATATTAATTGACAATCTTGATATTTCACAAATAGACCCTGCATTGTTAAGAAGTATAATTTCTTATGTTCCTCAGGATATTCATCTATTCAGAGGTACGCTTCATGAGAATATAACTCTTGGTAAAAGATATGAAGCTTCTAAAATAATAGAAGCAGCAAAAATTTCAACTGCTTATGATTTTGTTAGTAAACATCCAAAAGGTCTTGAAATGCCAATAGAAGAAAGAGGTATGGGACTTAGTGGAGGTCAGAGGCAGACTGTGGGACTTGCCAGAGCAGTTTTGAAAAATGGAAAAATATTTATTCTTGACGAGCCCACAGGCTCAATGGATAAAAATACAGAAAAAAAAGTAATAAACAATTTAAGAAATTTTCTTAAAGATAAAACATTGATTTTAATAACTCAAAATCCATCATTACTTACACTTGTAGATAGAATTATTGTAATGCATGAAGGTAAAAAAATAATTGATGGACCAAAAGATGTGGTTATGGCTGAACTTAATAAACTTGCAAGGTCATAAATGAAAGATAAATACAGTAAAACTGATTATGAGTTTATGAATGCTTTAAGCGAAGCAATACTTAAAAAAACTCCTTCTAAAATAAGGCTGATTCTTTTTTTCTGGTTTATTGTAATAATTGGATTTATAATTTGGGCTTCTTTTACCAAGGTAGATGAAATAGTAAGAGGCAAAGGTCAGGTGATACCAAGTGGTAAAAATCAGACTGTACAAAATCTTGAAGGTGGTATTGTTGAAAAGATTTTTGTTAAAGAAGGAGATTATGTAAAAAAAGGAGAGCCTCTTGTAAAAATTAAAAATCAAAAATCTCTTTCGTATTTAGAAGCAGCAAAAGCTAAAATTTTAGCCTATCAGATAAAAATTAAAAGATTGCAAGCAGAAGCAAAAGGGAGCGATAATCTTGTATATTCAAAAGATATTATCAAAAAAGCCCCTGAAATTGTAAAAAATGAATTAAGTTTATTCAATAGTGATAAAGAAGAACTAAATTCAAAGATTTCAGCTTTAAAAGAACAGTTAATACAAAAACAGCACGAACTTAGCAATGCAAAAACATCTCTTAAATTACTAAATAATTCTCTTAATATTATAAATAAAGAGCTTCAAATGACTATACCTATGGTCAAACAGGGTGTAAAGTCAAAAATTGAACTTTTTAAACTTAAAAGACAGGTTAATGATATAAAAAACAAATATGAATCTACTAAAAATTCAATCCCAAAATTGCAAAGTCAGATTAAAGAAATTAAAGACCGTATAAAAACTTTAAAGCTACAATATCAAAATCAGGCAAAAGATAAACTAACAGATGCTATTACTGAATATCTTTCTTTAAAAGCGCAGATTCAATCTTATAAAGACACAGTTAAAAGAACAATAGTAAAATCCCCAATAACTGGAATTATTAAAAAAATGTATGTAAATACAATAGGGGAAGTTGTTAAACCAGGAGGTAATATTGTTGAAATTGTGCCTGTTCACGATACGCTTTTGATAAAAACAAAAATTAAACCGAGAGATATTGGATTTTTATATCCGGGACAAAAGGCAATTATTAAATTCAGTGCATATGATTATACTATATTTGGAAATATGGTAGGTAAAGTTGTTCTTATAAGTCCGGATACGGAAGAAGATAGAAAAGGAAATGTTTTTTATATAGTTTATGTTAAAACTGATAAAAATTATCTTGAAAAAAATGGTAAAAAATTGAAAATTAAACCTGGGATGACTGCAAATGTGGATATTGTAACAGGTAAAAAAACAGTAATGGATTATATTTTAAAACCTATTTTAAAAACAAAAACTTATATTTTTACGGAGAAATAATGTATTTTTTAAGCGATGATTATAGATTTATTGATTATTGGAAAAATCAAATAGAAGGTGAAGTAATATATTTTGAGTTTTTAGAAGATTTGAATAACGAAATAATAATTACTAATTTTGCTTTTATTTCTAAATTTAATGATTTAAATAATATTTTTGCTAAAAATAAATTTTTAGTTCTTGATACTATACCTTCATTAAGCAAAGCAAAACTTCTTTATAGACTTGGAGCAAGAGGATATGGAAATGTATATATGAAAAAAGAGTATTTTTTAAGCGCAGTAGAAGCAATAAAAGAGAATAATTTTTGGATAACACCATCACTTATTCAGGGTTTTTTTGAAAAAAACAATAATAATAAATTTGAAAATCTTACCCAAAGAGAAAAAGAAATTGCAAAACTCATACTTGATGGTCTTTCTTATAATGATATAGCTCAAAAACTTAATATCACAGTTAGGACTGTAAAAGCTCATGCACAAAATATTTTTAAAAAAATGAACGTAAAAAACAGACTTCAATTTATGTTACTTTTGTCCTAAGGTACAATAGTATTATATTTATAATTTAAGTAAGATTTTATAAAATAAATAAAAGGGGTATTTTATGGCTTATGTGGTAAAAGAAATTAAAAACGGAAAATTTTATATGCAATTACCTGATGGTAAAGTTGTAGAATTAAAACCAGGAATGGAAATTTTGCCAGACAGTATGGTTTTTGGTGCCGATACAAATAGTGTTAATGCCGAACTTGTAATTACAGGAGGGAAACAACCTATTGTTTTAAGAGGTTTTGAGGTTCAGGTTTTTGATATGTCAATGTTTCAAAATACACAAGAAGCTAAATCAGAACATCATGAAACAAATAAAATTCATCATACTCAAACAGCGCATGAAACACAAATGAACCATCTCCAACATCCTACTACTCAGGCAAATAATGAAAATCCTGCAAATATGGCAACAGCGGCAGGGAATAATACCCTACATTTAGGGACTGATTTTTTAAATTCTGATTTTGAAAGTTTGAATATAAATTTAAATGATATAACCCCTTCATTTAATACAAATTTACCTATTGTTACAACAAGTGCTAATGGATTGATATCTCTTAGTGAAACTAATATAATAAGAGAATTCGTAGGGACATTAAATAATGATAGTGGTGTAGTGTATGAAGCAGGACTTCCTTATGGAACAAATCCGGAAGGCAAGCCTACTGTTGTTCATGGGAATATTTTTGATAATGACTCTTTAATTGGAGGTGTAAATATCGCAGATGTTAACGGTATTGCACCAAACCCAGATGGGATAATTAAAGTTACAACCCCTGATGGCAATATATTTGAATTGAATGCAAATACCGGTGATTATACTTTTACACTTTTACATCCTGTGAAAGATCCCATCAATGCGGATTCTGTAACTGAGAATTTTAACATCACCCTTAATGATGATTTCGGACATTCTGCAACAGAAACGGTTTCTATAAATATTATTGATGATAAACCTCAAATACTCGGTGATGATGTTAACATTTCTTTAAATACTGATAATGCACCTCAAATTATTGCCGATATTGATATTACTTCACAAATGATAAAAACTTTTTCAACCACACTTGATAATTTAAACCCTGATACATTTAATGCTTTAAAAGCCGGAATACTTAATAATTTAGGAACAATTGCAGATACTATTAAAAGTGTAATAGCAATTGATAATGAAAACCAAAATTATATAAATTTAATAAAACAGTTTGAAGGAAAATTGCTAAATTATTTGAATAATATAGATATGTTAAATGCCGGAGAAAATATTACAAGAGTTCACACTGACGGTTCTTCTGAAAGTTATACTGTTCAAGAAGGTGATATTTTATATCATACTGATAACGGATATTTATTACTTTCAAATATAAAATCACATTATGTTGACCCTGAGGCACTTGGCGTTGTTAAAAGTAAAATTGATACTTTTTTAGATGACTATTCTAATGTAATACCTCATTCTGAAGTTATAAAAACATATGCCGATGCTCTTTTAACACCCGACGGGATAAATCATCTTAAAACACTTATAGCAAATGATCAGTTTAACTTACATATTATCGTAAACGGAATGCATTTAGATAACGGTCAGATTCAAATAAATACCGTTGGTGTTGAAGCTGATCTTGGTAATCAACATATCGCTCAGGATATGGTGATAGCTGACCCTGCACATCTTCAAAATACAATTCATATGGCAGGAAAACTTTTTGATACATTCGGTCATGAGGGAGTGTTATATGGTGCCGATTTAGGGCATATTGATTCAATTAAAGTAGGTAATGAAACCTATCATTTTGATCCTAACAATCCTACTCAGACAATTCATACAGATAATGGGGATATGCATATTAATTTCATAACTGGTGATGTGAGTTTGGATTATAATGGAAATCCAAATGTTCCTACATCTTTAAATATTCAACAACCTGTAACTTTAACTGTAATTGACGGTGATGGTGATAGTGTTTCGAAAAATATAACTTTACAATTTGGTGTTGATGAAAAAGTGCCTGTTATTCCATCTGATATGCATGATATTGATTTAGGTGCTGGAAATGATACACTTTTACCTGTAGATATTGCTCATATGCCTCAAGCTCTTCAAGCTGTTGCAGGTCTTTTAGGAATTTCAGATATTAATAAAAATATTGACTTTGATAATGTTTCTAATGTAAAAAACATTGAAGTTATCAATCTTACAAAAATAGATAATGCAAATTTAACAAACCTTTCACTTGATGATGTTTTAAATATGACAGATAATAGAAATCATTTAATGATTGTAGGTGATAACGATACACTTAACCGTGTAGATACTACAGGATGGAACAAAGTAAGTGAAATTCATCAAAATTTGCCTCTTGACAATCAAGGACACACAGCAGGAGGAACTACATACATATATACAAACGGTCATGAATATGTTGCGCTTAGTGTTAATGACCAAATTGACCACACAGGGCTTTAATTCCCTGTGATTTTTTCTGTTATGATTCCCTGAATAATATATATTCCAATATCTTTTAATTTTTTTATGTATTTTTCTTCATTTACCCCTGTTGCTATTAAGTCTGTTTCTGTTGGAATTGCAATATTTTTAAGATGAGCAAGTGTTTCGCTTTTTTGATTTAGATAAAAAGATTTATCAGATTTAATAAATTCAGGATGTAATTCAAGAATATAATTAAAATCTTTACTTTCAGCTATAAAATTATATATTCCAAATTTCAAATTGTTTTGTTTGAAAATTTTGATAAGCTCCTGTGCAGTCTCAATATTTTCAATAATAAATTTTTCAGGAAGCTCCAAAATAAGTTCATATTCTGGTTTTTTATTTTTGAAAGTTTTTTCAAGATATAAAAAATTAGTGGTTTTATTTATGAATTCAACTGGCAGTTTGAAAGAATATTTTTTAAAATTAAATTTTGAATTTATTAATTTATTTATTGCGTTTTTATATATTTCATCAATCATATCGAGATGAATTGCCGCAGGGATAAAATCTGAATATTTAAGTATTGTATCACCACTTTTTAAACATAAACTTAATGTTTTATGATGGATTTTATTGTTTCTCAAATCAACTGCGTTGTATTCAATGAAAGTAAAATTATCATTTTTTAAAGCGTTTGTTAAAATCTGTTTCCATTCTTCTTTGGAATATAATGTATGTGTATATGTTTCAATTAATGCAGTTTTTTCTTGTGAAACTTCTGCCATTGCAACAGCCCTGTCGGTATTTGATAATATTTCTTCAAGCGAAGTTGAAGGTTTTATTATATAGGCCCCAATTAATATTTCAATAGAATCAGTATATTTTTTTATCATTTCAGAAATATTATTATGCAATAGATAAATAATTTTTTCAGATTCTTCTTTAGTAATATTTGGAATAAAAACTGCAAATTCACTTCCGTTTAATCGTGCGAATATAAAATCAGTGCTATTAAGATTGGGAAGAATTTTAGATTGTAAGAAGTCTTTTATATTTTCAGCAATTTCCTTTATCATATTATCTGTTTTGATTCTCCCGAGTTTTTTATTTGCTTCTTCTAAATTTTTTAGCATAATAAAAATATTTACACCTTCTAAAATGTTTTCTTCATTATTAATAAGAGAATTTAATTTTTCAATATAATATTTTCTATTTTTAAGACCGGTAACAGGATCTATATATTCTTTTTGTTTGAGTTTTACAATTTCTTTATTGGCATTTTCGAACATAATTTTTAATTTTTCTACCATTTTATTAAGGGCAATAGTGACATCTCTTAATTCTTTTATAAAAGGCAATTCTTTTATAACTACAAATTTTTTATTTATTATAGACTGAGCCTGATTTTTTATTTTTTCGAGTGGTTTTAATATTTGATTTAAAATAATTTTCAAAATTATTATAGATATTACAGTTACAAAGAAATAAATAATCAAAAGCTGAATAAATATTTTATATAATTTGTCATAAGCATATTCGACATCATTTTGCACATAAAGAATTCCAAAAGGAGTCCATCCGTTTGATACATTTGCATTTGCTATCGGAGAAGTCAGTTTTATAAATTTTTTAAACCATTTTGGTATTTTATATTCATGTGTTTCTTTTAATCTTTTATATATTATATGATGATTGTTATCCATTAAAACAATCTGATTAAAATGACCTCCGTCAAAAACTGCATTAATCATTGTTTCCATTAATGTTTTATCACCTTTTGCATTTGTAAGGCTTAAAGAAAGTGACTGAGCAACATTTTTTGAATTATTATAAAGTTCTGTTTG
>JALTBU010000047.1 GCA_027008345.1 Nautiliaceae bacterium
AGGGTTTTTCCAATCAAAATCAAAAAAACATAAAATTTTCAAAAATCTTTTTATATTGACCATTATATCGAGGTTTTTTTAAAATGTCAATAAAATTTGGTTGGAAAATTTTGTTATAATTTCTGAAAAAAGGATAGAAATGAAATATTTTATAGGAACTGATCATGCTGGTTTTGAAGTAAAGCCTTTTGTAATTGAATATCTTACAAAAAAAGGTATTGAAGTAGAAGATTTGGGGACATATTCGAGTGAGAGTGTAGATTATCCTGACTTTGCTCACAAAGTAGCACAGGCTGTTTTGGATAATCCTGGGACAATGGGAATATTGATATGTGGAACCGGTATTGGAATGAGCCTTGCCGCTAATAAACACAAAGGTATCAGAGCAGCGCTTTGTCATGATTATTACACTGCTGAAATGGCAAGAAGACATAATAATGCAAATATTTTATGTTTTGGAGCAAGGATTGTTGGAAAAGGTGAAATTGAATCAATTTTGGAAGCTTGGCTAAGTCATGAATTTGAAGGTGGGAGACATCAAAGAAGGGTAGAGAAGATTGATAATTTTTAATTGGATTTTTTTAACTCTTACTATAATTGTTATTTTAATCCTTATTTTTAAGATGTTTTATTATAAACATCTGTATGAAAAAACTTATGAAGAAAGAAAGCAGTTAAAAGAAGCTCTTACTGATGCTGAAATTCTCATAAAAAAATATCAGATTCAGCTTCAAAGAGCTCTTGGAAATATGGAGCTTTTAGACGAAGAAATAAGTAAACTTAAAAATGATTTAAAAGCTGTAAAAAACAGAAATTCTCAATTAAGAGTTGAAAACGACCAGTTAAAAAGAAGAATAAGAGAGCTTGAAAACAAAATTGAAGCTCTTCTTTAATTTTTCTTTTTTTTAGGTCTGAAAGCCGTAGGTGAATCTATATAATTTCCTCCTATTAAATCAATTGCATAAGGTATCGCTGCCCATACTGCTTCGAGGTTTTCTCTGATTGCTTTAGGACTTCCAGGAAGATTTAATATAAAAGAATTTTTGGCAACACCGGCTGTTCCTCTTGCTAAAATTGAAGTAGGAACATATTTAAGAGAATGCATTCTCATCAGTTCTCCAAATCCCGGAAGTTCTTTTTCAATAACTTCTTTTGTAGCTTCTGGAGTAACATCTCTTGGTGCTGGACCAGTCCCACCAGTAGTTAAAATTAAAGAACATTTTTCATTTACAAGTTCATTTAAAGTATCTACTATTTTTTTATAATCATCAGGAATTAATCTATAAATTATTTCATATTCATTTTTTATATTTTCTTTTAAGAAATTTTCAATCTCTTTACCACTTTTGTCTTCATAAATACCCTGACTTGCTCTATCACTCATAGTAACAATACCAATTTTTAACATTTATTTACCTTTTGAAGTTAATTAAAAGAAGAAAAAAAGAAGATTATACAGCGTCGTAATCGATGCCTTCTTTTTCTTTAAGCATTTTTATTAAATGTTGTTTATATCCTTCAACCCATTTATCAATATCATCAACTTTGATTCTTGCAACTCCGCTTTCAAGTGCAGCTCTGGCAACTGCCACAGATTCATCTACAAATACTCTTCTATCAAATGGTTTTGGTAAAATATAATCTTTTCCGAATTTGAAGTCAGTTCCACCATAAGCATCTTTTACATATTTTGGCACTGGTTTTTTGGCAAGGTCTGCGAGAGCTTTACAAGCAGCTATTTTCATTTCCATATTTACTGCTTTTGCATGTGTATCAAGTGCACCTCTAAATATAAATGGGAATCCTAATACATTATTTACTTGATTAGGATAGTCACTTCTACCTGTTCCAATATATAAATCAGGTCTTACTTCAAGAGCAAGTTCAGGTTTGATTTCTGGATCAGGGTTTGCCATTACTAAAAGAAGCGCATTTGGATTTAGAGTTTTAACCATATCTTGAGTAATACAATTTGCAACTGAGTTACCAACTATTACATCAGCGCCTTTCATCGCATCTGCAAGGGTTTCAATATCTTCATCAACTGCCCAAGGTTCTTTATATTTATTTAAATCAGTTCTTTTTGTTGTAATAGCACCTTTAGAATCAGTAATAACCATATTTTTAATTCCAAGGGCTTTATACATTTCAGCAGCTGCAAGACCTGCTGCGCCTGCACCGATAATTACAACTCTTATTTCATCAAGTTTTTTTCCTTCTAATTCTGCCCAGTTTAGAATTGCTGCAGCAGAAATAATTGCTGTTCCGTGTTGATCATCATGGAATACAGGAATATCACATTTTTCTTGAGAAAGTTTTTCTATATCAAAACATTTTGGTGCTTTAATATCTTCAAGGTTTATTCCTCCAAATGTAGGAGAAATTGCTTCTACTACTTTTACTATTTCATCAATTTCATGAACTTTTAATTCAATATCATAAGCATCAATAAAAGCAAATTTTTTAAATAATACTGATTTTCCTTCCATTACCGGCTTTCCAGCAACAGGTTTGAGTGTACCAAGTCCAAGAACTGCAGTTGAGTCTGATACAACAGCTACAAGATTTGCTTTGTTTGTATATTCGTATGCTAAATTTTCATCTTTGTCTATTTCAAGACATGGAATAGCAACACCAGGTGAGTATGCAATTGATAAATCTCTTGAATCTCTAACGGGTTTTGTTACTTGAATTGCAATTTTACCAGGGACTGGTTTTGCATGATATTCTAATGCTTCTTCTTTTGTAAATAGAGGTTTTGACATATTGTCTCCTTATTGTTTTTGTTTAATTATATTCAAAAGTTACATATCTTTACAATAATGAGGAGTGTTTATTGCGCAGGTGTTAC
>JALTBU010000048.1 GCA_027008345.1 Nautiliaceae bacterium
GGAAATGTATTAATAAAATTTTTTAAAGGAAAAACAGATATAATTGCCAACTCTTATATAAAATATCCTCTTTTTTTAAATCAAAAAAATCCATATAATATAAATGCTGTTTTTGAAATCAAAGATAATAATATATCAATATACAATAGATTTATAAATGCAGAAATTATAAATTATAAAACAATTAAAGCTTCTATTTATAATCTAGACATAGATATCCAAGGATTAATAGGTGTAATTGATTCTACCAATGACATAATTAGCAAAATTTCACATAGTAATGAAAATAATTCAACAATAAAAGTAAAAATTCAAGCAAAAAATACTAATTTTATATATAAAAAACATAAATTTTTGACAGATGAAGCCAATTTCTATTTTAATAAAGAAATAAATTTCAGTGCTAAATATAAAAAAAGTAGTCTTCATGGATACACGAAAAATAAATTTTTATTAATAGAAGGTAAAAACTATACAAAACAAGCACTTGTGCCTTTATTTAATTTTTTTAATCATTTTAATTACATTAATCTTGATTTTGTAACTGTAAGATCTCCTCAAAATTTTTATACAGGTAAAATATATATAAAAAAAGGGGCAATAAAAGATTTAGGTGCTTTAAATAATATTATAGCATTTATAAATACAATACCTGCGCTACTGACATTAAATAATCCAGGTTTTTCATCTAAGGGATACAAAATAAAAAAAGGTTATATAAACTATCTTTTTTACAACAACATCCTTTATTTTAAACAAATTAAAATAAAAGGCATTAATATTGATTTTGACGGAAAAGGATATGTAGACTTAAATAAAAATTTCATAAAAATGAAAATTCATACAATTATAAAAATTAAACTAAAAAAAATACCTATAATCGGAAAAGGTTTGAGTTATCTCTTTTTTGGAAAAGACGGATATTTACATGTAAATATTTTCGTAAAAGGAAATTTAGATAATCCAAAAATATCAAAAGATATGGGAGGGGGAATTATTGAATCCCCTCTAAAACTTTTTAAAAGGATTATAACTCTTCCTTTTAATATATTTTAAATTTATTTTTTTATATCTTCATCATTTGGCACTAATACAAGCTGATAATTCTCTTTTCTAATCACTACACTTCTGTTTCTTGGAATTTGTCCCTGCTGTTTTCTTAAAACTTCAATTTCTTTTTGAAGCTCTTCAATTTCTTCTTTTAATTGAAGAATTATTTCAACTCCTGCAAGATTAACTCCAAGATCTCTCACAAGAGATAAAATAAGTTTTAATCTATCAATATCTCTTTGAGAATAGAGTCGCATTTTACCTTCGGTTCTGCTTGGCTTTATAAGCCCCTCTCTTTCGTATTGTCTTAAAGTTTGAGGGTGTATATTTAAAATTTTACTCACCACACTTATTAAATATACTGGTTCATCATAACTATACATGATTCACCTCCTTTCCCTGCTAAGCAGGTTATTGCGGTAATTTTTCTTCCATCATTTTTGCAAGTTCAGGATCAAGTTCTTCAACCTTCGGTAAAATCGGTTTAAGTTCTAAATATAAGTCTCCCCCTTTAACACCATAACCTTTTACTCTAAGTTTTTGACAGCATTTTGAATTTTTAGGAACTTTTACATTAATATGTCCTTTAAATGTATCCACTCCCACTTTGCCGCCAAAAATCATAGTTTTTAAAGGGACATCGATTTTTTTATATAAATCATCACCTTTTCTCTCCCATTCGTTTGAAGGCATAACTTCAACTTCCAAAATCAAATCACCTCTTTTGCCCTGAAAAGTTTTACCTTTCCCTTTAATTCTTAGTTTTTGACCTGTTTTAATACCCTCTGGTATTTTAACTTTTATAGTCTCACCGTTATAGTTAATAGGTAAAACTCCTCCTCTTACTGCTATATCAAAAGGAACTTGAATTTTGGCATGAACATCCAAATCAGGTTCAAAACCTCCAAAACCTTCAAAACCGAATCCTCCAAAACCGCCAAAACCTCTGCTTTGTCCAAATCCCCCTCCAAATATTTGAGAGAGGATATCTTCCAAATCGACATCTTTATGCTGTCTGTAAAAATCTTGGAAGTTTTGGCCATTAAACATATTATCACCCATTGCATCATACTGCTTTCTTTTTTCAGGATCACCTAAAATTTCATAAGCAGTATTAATTTCTTTAAACTTTTCTTCACATTCAGGTTTTTTACATATATCAGGATGATATTTTCTTGCTAATTTTCTGTAAGCTTTTTTTATTTCATCCTGCGTTGCATTTTCACTAACACCTAATACTTCATATAAACTCTTGCTCATTTCCCCTCCTTATACTTCACCTATTTTTGGATAATATATTATACAATAAATTTGAGCGAAAGTCAATCAAGTATATTAATAGCATTTTTATTAAAATCACAATTTAATATCATTAATTAAATAAACATATAATAATTTTTTTATATTAATTTAGTAAAAATTAATAAAGTTATGTAAAAAATTTATAAGATGTTTTATAAAAAGAGATATGTAGGACGTTGTAGAAAAAAATTAAAGAAATTTTTGAAGTATTTCTTGAAGTTTTGTTTTTATTTCTTCTAATGCCTCTTTTGTTTTTGCTTCAAATCTCGTAACAAGTACAGGCGTTGTGTTGCTTGCTCTGATAAGCCCCCATCCTTTTTCAAAAATAACTCTTACTCCGTCAACATCAACTATCTCTTTTATATGTAGTTTTTCTTTATTTTCATTTAGATATTTTTTAAGTTCATCAATTATTTTAAATTTCTTCTCTTCTGTTGTATTTACTTTAAGTTCGTCAGTATTATAAACTTTTGGAAGTTTTTCAAATTCA
>JALTBU010000049.1 GCA_027008345.1 Nautiliaceae bacterium
CATCTGCATCAATATTCAAAAGGAATTGCAAACGCCAGCGAATTTAGAAGTAAAATCAATGAAGAGACAAATCCTGAAATTGTAAAAGAATTAATAGAGGAGTATTTTTAGTGTTTAACGGACTTATTAGAGAAATAGGAAAAATAAAATCTTTTTCAAACAATAAATTAAGAATAATTTCTAAATTAAAACCTCAAATCGGTGATTCTATTGCAGTCAATGGAGTGTGTTTGACTGTAACTAAAATTTATCCTGATGGATTTGAAGTAGAACTTTCACCTGAAACTCAAAACATAATACCGCTTGAAAATTACCAGTCCGGTAAACCCGTGCATCTCGAAGAAGCTTTAAGGTTTGGAGATAAAATTGACGGACATTTAATTCAAGGTCACGTTGATGCAATCGGTGAAGTGCTTGAAATTAAAAAAAATAAAAATTCTTATGATGTAGTTATTAAAACCTCTCCTAAAATTATGAAATATATAGCTCCAAAAGGCTCTATTGCAATTGACGGGGTTAGCCTTACGGTAAACGAAGTATTCAGTGACAGATTCAGACTCACTATAATTCCTCATACATTTGAAAATACAATTTTTAAATATTACAAACTTCATCAAAAAGTAAATATTGAAACAGATATGTTTGCAAGATATATTTATCATATGTTTAAAGAAAAAAAAGAAGATATTAACGACAAAATTCTTGCATGGTGGTGAAAGAAAGTTCTAGGTTTTTAGTTCTAAGTTTTAAGTTAAAAATGATTAAAAATTAAAATAATCTTAAATTTTCATTAACATTAAATTCATTTCAAAAAGTTACAATTTACCAAAATAAAACTTTTAAGGAGTGGAGATGAAAAAGTTATTAATAGCAGCAAGTTTAAGCGTTGCTTTATTTGCAGGGCATATAAATCTAAATGTTGATAATACAAATCTAAAAAGAATAGCACCAAATCAAAATGGAATGGTGCTATCATTTGCCCCTATTGTTAAAAAAGTAATTCCAAGCGTAGTTAATATCTCAACTGAAAAAGTGGTAGAAGTAAGATTCCCTGAGCAGTTTAAAAGGTTTTTTAATGACCCGTTTTTCAAAAGATTTTTCGGACCGTTTGGCAATGAAAACAATAAACCTCAAAAAAGAAAAGAATATGCACTTGGAAGCGGTGTAATTCTCTCAAAAAACGGTTATATAGTTACAAACTATCATGTCGTAAGCGGGGCTACAAAAATTATCGTAAAAACAATAGACGGTAAAAAATATAAAGCAAAATTAATAGGAAGCGACCCTAAAACAGATTTGGCTGTAATTAAAATAGATGCAAAAAACCTACATCCTATAACAATTGCAGATTCAAGCAAACTTGAAGTAGGTGATTTGGTTCTTGCAATAGGAAACCCTTTTGGACTTAAAGAGAGTGTAACAGCGGGAATTGTAAGTGCACTTAACAGAAATTCAATAGGACTTAATTCATACGAAAACTTTATCCAGACAGATGCGGCAATAAACCCTGGAAACAGCGGTGGAGCTCTTGTTGATATGAAAGGAAGACTTGTAGGAATTAATTCTGCAATCATTTCAAGAAGCGGAGGTAATAACGGTATCGGTTTCGCAATCCCGAGCAATATGATGAAATTTGTCGTAACTTCACTTATTACAAAAGGAAAAGTGGTTAGAGGATATCTTGGAGTAATGATTAGCAACATAGATTCAAGTAAAGCAAAACTTTACGGAATTGACCATGGAGTACTTATAAATCAAGTTCAACCTCACTCAGCTGCAAGCGAAGCAGGACTTAAACCAGGAGACATCATTGTGGCTGTTGACGGAGAAAAAGTTAAAAACGCAGGTGAGCTTAGAAATAAAATAGCATTTAAAGGTGCTGGGGCAGAAGTTACATTAAAAGTTTACAGAAACGGCAAATTTATTACACTCAAAGCAAAACTAAAAGCGCTTAAAACAAAAAAAATGAAAGTTGAAAATGTTGAAAGTCTAAAAGGAGTAACTCTAAAAGAAAAAGACCATAAAGTAATAATTACAAATGTTCAACCAGATACTTATGCGCAGATGATTGGACTTCAAAAAGGTGATGTTATTTTAAGAGTTAAAACTATAAAAACAGGAAAATGGGTTGATATACATTCAATTGATGAGCTTACAAAACTTCTAAAAGGTTTACATAAAGGAGACGCATTAGCTGAAATTAAAAGAGATAATACAATTTTTATTGTTCAATTATAAGAAAATAAATGAAAATATTACTAGCGCCAAGCGAATCAAAATCAAAAGGAGGTTCTCTTCCTCCAATAAATCAAGATTCCTTTATTTTCCCTGAAATTTATGACAAAAGAGTTGAAGTTATCAAAAAATACGATGAATTTCTAAAAAAAACCGATGACATTAAAAATTTTGGAGAAGATAAAAGTTCAATTTTTACCCGTCCTACTAAAAAAGCAGTTTTAAGATACACAGGAGTTGCTTTTAAGCACCTTGAATACGAAACTCTTGATGAAAATTCACAAAAATGGGTAGATGAAAATATTTATATTTTCTCAAATCTTTTTGGAGTTATAAGCGCAAATGACAAAATCCCTCACTATACCCTCAAACAAGGCGCAAAACCGGGATTCGATATATACAAAGCCCATAAAGAAATATTTACCCCAATTCTTGATGAAATAAATGAAAATGAAATTTTTATCGATTTAAGAGCAAAATTTTATGAAAAAATCTATAAACCTAAAAATTATATAACTTTTAAATTTATAAAAGAAGGCAAAGTTGTAAGTCACTTTGCAAAAGCATACAGAGGG
>JALTBU010000050.1 GCA_027008345.1 Nautiliaceae bacterium
GAAGATGAGTTTGTAGTATTACTTAAAGGATGTGCAAAGATAGAAATAAACGGAGAAATTAAAAAGCTTAAAGCCGGAGATTATCTTTTTATTCCCGCAAATACTCCTCATACACTTTTAAAAACTAAAAAAATAGCCATATGGCTTGCTATTCATATCTATTGATATGCTTTTTTTAGCCTATCAATTGTTCTACTTGCATTTAGCATAAGCATATCTGCAACCACACATGCCGCCATAGCTTCTGCTACAACTGAGCCTCTTATTGCAACAATTGGGTCGTGGCGGCCTTTTAGATTTACTTCAACTTCATTTCCATTTATATCAATAGATTTTTGAGGTTTAAATATTGATGGAGTTGGTTTAAAATAAATTTCAAGCTCAATATCTTCACCGCTACTTATGCCACCAAGTACTCCGCCTGAATTATTGCTTAAAAAACCGTCTTTACTTATCTCATCATTATTTTCAAGACCAGTTAGTTTATGCGCCTGAGTATTTCCTATATATACGCCTTTTACTGCATTGATACTCACCATTGCACTTGCTAAAACATTATCAAGTTTATAATAAATCGGCTCGCCAAGTCCAATAGGAATATTTTTGATTCTAAGCCTAACAACTCCGCCAAGAGAATTATGCTCACTTCTTGCTTTATCAATAATTTCTATCCATTTTTTCTCAATTTCACTATCAAGTGCAAAAAGAGGAGAGGTTTTAGCATATTCATAATCGTATTTTTCAGCCCTTATACCTCCTATTTCCACTGTTCCGGCTTCAATTTTTATATCAAACTCTTTTAAAATCATTTTAGCTACAGCACCTGCCGCCACCCTTGCCGCTGTCTCTCTGGCAGAACTTCTACCACCACCTCTGTAATCCCTCAAACCATATTTATGGAAATATGTAAAATCAGCATGACCTGGTCTGAATATATCTTTTATGTTTGAATAATCTTTGCTTTTTTGGTCCTTATTAAAAATCACTATTGAAATAGGAGTTCCTGTTGTTTTACCTTCAAACACTCCGCTTAGAATTTCTGGTGTATCACTCTCTTTTCTTTGAGTGGCAAATCTATTTTTACCTGGTCTTCTTCTGTCAAGTTCACTGATTAAAAACTCTTCATCAAATTCAATCCCAGCAGGTACACCGTCAACCACAACGCCGATCGCCTTGCCATGTGATTCTCCAAAGGTGGTAAATCTAAAAATTGCACCAAAACTATTAAACATCATTATCCTTTTGCTTTTCTATGAAATTAGAAAAATTACTTCTTTTATTTTTATAATCCCTAATCAAATATTAAGCTCTTTTTTAAGTTTTTGTATTGTAAGCCTTGCACCCTCTTGCTGTGCTGTTTTTTTGCTTTTTCCTTTTGCTCTTGCATATTCTTTGTCATGTATAAAAACACCTATTTCAAATTCTTTTTTATGATCAGGTCCTTTTGCACTTAAAAGTCTATATTCGGGCACTACACCAAAATGAGCCTGTGTAATTTCTTGAAGAGTTGTTTTATAATCTTTTAAAAGCTCCTCAGGTGTAATCTTAGGATATTCTTCTTTAATCAGTTTAAGAGCCGTCTCTTTTGCTTTTTCAAACCCTGCTTCAAGATATAAAGCTCCAATCAAAGCCTCAAATGCGCTTGAAAGAATAGAAGGCTTTTCTCTTCCCCCGTTATTTTCTTCCGCAGGAGATAAAAGCAAATATTTCCCAAGATCAAGTCTTTTTGCAAGTTTGGTAAAAGCATCTTCATTTACAAGTGCCGCTCTTAATTTTGATAGCGTCCCCTCTTCTGCTTCCGGGAAAAGATGATAAAGATATTCACCAACTATCAAATCAAGTACCGCATCTCCCAGATATTCTAGCCTTTCATTGTTAAAATTTTTAGAATAACTTCTGTGTGTCAGAGCCTCGGTTATCAATTTTTCATCATTAAACTGATATCCCAAGCTCTTTTGCAATTTTTCAGCTATCATTTATAATCCTTTCATATGTTTTTGGTATAAGCTCTGTACATTCAGGTTTAAATTCGATTAAAGAATTCAAATCCAAAAACTGCTTTTTACTAACAAGTATAAAAAACAATAAATGTGTAAGTGCAGAAATTTTATTTTTGCATTTTTCGCATTCAGCCATTTTTAATATTTCACTTTTTTCTTTTTCAAGTCCCCAAAGTTCTGCAATTTCCCCGGCAAGACCAAACAAAGACAATCCAGTCATCCTTTTTATAAGTGTTGAATACTCAAGAGGAGCAGATGACATTACTAATTCCACATCATCTTTTTTGTCACCAAGAAGAGAATCACACACACATACAGCTGCGGGAATAATAGCACCTATTTCAGCATATTTTTTATATGTTTTTTCATCAAATTCTAAAATCATTACCTTTTCAAATTCACTCATAAAAGCTGCTTGAAATTCAAAAAAATCGATTTTAAATATTTTCCATTCCTTTGGTTCAAGCAGTGAAACTAAATAAGAATAAATTAAACTTCTTGCCTTTTCTATACCAAGCATAGTAAAAAGCTGCACCATATTATCCACTTTTTTAGAAAGACCGTAATAAGCCGAGTTAACTACACTTTCGATTCTTTTTTTCAAAACCAAATCGTCAGATGCCTCTATTGCCGCTTTTTTCAAATCCCCCTCATCCAAAGCAGTCAATGCTTTTTTTACATTTTCAGGTACCGGAGGAACATTTTGTAAATATCTGATAATCTCTTCTTTGGAAATTAACACTATTTTTTCCTTTTTAACGCTTCTTCTTTTGCAATTTTATCACAAATTTCATTTTCCCTGTGTCCGCTGTGTCCTTTTACCCAGTTTATATGGATTTTGTGTTTTTTACTTACATTAATAAATTCTTTCCACAAATCTACATTTTTTACATTTTTAAAATTTTTTTTAACCCAGTTTTCAAGCCATTCATCGATTCCTTTTAATACATATGTAGAATCGGCAAAAAGTTCAATCTCACAAGGCTCTTTAAGAGCTTTAAGTGCTTCAATAACGGCTGTTAACTCCATTCTGTTATTAGTAGTGTTTTCTTCTCCCCCACTTAATCTCTTTTCATGTCCTTTGTATCTAAGCAACGCACACCAGCCACCCGGTCCCGGATTTCCCAGTGAACTGCCGTCAGTAAAAATCTCAATTTTTTTCATTTATTACCTTTTATTATCGGATAAATTTTGTCTTTTTTTATTTTTTATGATATAATAATTTCACAAATTTTATCAAAAGGAGGCAAATATGCCAAAAATCAACAGATATGAAGACATTTCTCAAATTGACAGAGAAGCAAAAAGAGATTACATTGACAGACATTCACCATTCGTAATTTGTGAAGACACTGCAAAAAAAGGTGAAAAATTTAAAGTAAAAGTAAAAGTAGGTAATGAATATGCACATCCTGATGATTTTGATCATTACATTGCATACGTTCAATTATGGGACGGTGAAACACTTTTAGCTCAAGCTACATTTACACCTGGAACTCTCGGAAACCAAAAAGATCACGTTGAAGTAGATTTTTATATCATTCCTACTAAAAACAAATTAAAACTAACAGCAATGAGCTATTGTACTAAACACGGATTATGGGAAAGCGAAGTAAAAGAGGTAACAGTAGAAGGTTAATCTTCTTTTCCTCTTTTTATTATTCTATTTTAATCTTTTAATATTCTACATATTTTTTATAAATGAATAGCTATTTATATAAATTCCACACATTTTATTAATTTTAAATTAAAATTTTATTGATTTTATTTTTAATTTGATATATAATTTTTGTAGCCTCGAAGGAGGGCGCTTATGTTAAAACGAATTTTATTCTTTTACATAGACGGGTTTAAAAACCTGTCAGACCTGGGGCGAAAGCTTTGGGTGATTATTATTATTAAATTGGTTGTAATTTTCGTAGTATTTAGAGCTTTTTTGTTTCCAACACTGGATTCAAAAATTCCTGACAAAGCAAAACAGCAGGAGCTTTACATTAACCAAATTACGGGAGTTACGACCACAAAGCAAAAAAAGGAGGAATAGCATGGCACTTGATTTGAACATGCTTGAATGGGCAAGAGCCCAGTTCGCAATGACAGCGTTGTTCCACTTCTTCTTTGTACCGTTTACACTCGGTATGTCATTTATTGTAGCGTTTTTTGAAACAATCTACGTTAAAACAGGAAAAGAAGAGTGGAAATCTATTACGCAATTCTGGCAATTAATTTTTGCAATTAACTTTGCACTCGGTTTATCTACAGGTATTATCCATGAATTTGAATTCGGTACAAACTGGTCAACATATTCATGGGTTGTTGGTGACATTTTCGGTGCACCACTTGCAGTTGAAGGTATTGTTGCATTCTTTATGGAAGCAACATTTGCAGCTATTTCATTCTTTGGATGGAAAAGAGTTAGCAAAGGTGTTCACTTAGCATCATCTTGGCTACTTGCAATTGGTTCAAACCTTTCAGCACTTTGGATTTTGATTGCAAACGGATTTATGCAACATCCAAGCAATGAATTCTTAAAATTTGACATTGACACTTCAAGAGCAGTTATGGTTGACTTCTGGAAACTTATTGCTCAACCAGTTGCACAAGTTAAATTTTTACACGTTGTAAGTGCAGGTTATACACTTGCAAGTATTTTTGTTCTTGGAATTTCAGCATATTATCTTTTAAGAAAAAAACATGTTGAATTTGCTAAAAAATCAGCAGCTGTAGCAGCAGCATTTGGTTTAGTATCTTCAATTTTTGTTGCAGTAATCGGTGATGAACACGCTTATGAAGTAGCAAATACACAACCGACTAAAATTGCAGCTATGGAAGGTCTTTATGTAGGTGAAAAAGGTGCGCCAATTGTAGCATTTGGTTTCCCTAAAAATTTACCAGCAAATGAAGTTACAAGTAATGATCAAGCATTTGCATTTAAAATCGAAATTCCAAAATTACTCTCAATCCTTGGAAAAAGAAATCCTAATGCATTTGTTCCAGGTCTAAAAGATTTAATTGACGGTAATCCTGAATATGGAATCTGGCCTTTAAGCAAACTTGCTAAAATCGGTGCAGAAGCAAGAGCTGATTTAAGAGCTTATCACGAAGCAAAAGCTAAAGGTGATACTGCGGCTATGGAAGCAGCTAAAAGAGATTTTTATAGTGTAGTTTGGAGTGGACCAAACGGTCTAAAACTTACAAAATCTGACTTAATCGGATATGGATATTTTGCAAATAACAATGTAAATCCTGATTTAATCCACCCACCAGTACCACCGGTATTCTATTCATTCCATATTATGGTTGGACTTGGATTCTGGTTTATTTTATTATTCCTATGGGCATGGATAGCAGTTATTAAAGGAAGCTTTGAAAACAGCAAACTTCTTCAAACACTTGCAACACTTTCAGTTCCATTACCATGGATTGCAACAAGCTTTGGATGGATGACAGCAGAAATTGGAAGACAACCATGGACAGTATTTGGTATGCTTCCTACGGCAGAATCAGCAACACCAATTGCATTACAAAATGTTCAGGCAACATTCTTTATGTTCTTAACAGCATTTGTTATCCTTGGTATTGCTGAACTTAAAATCCTATTTACGGTCGTTAAACACGGACCAAAAGGAGCGCACTGATGACTTGGGCACCAAACACAGTGGACGCAACACACTTTTATTTACAAGTATATTTCTGGTTAATCGTTGCGGTATTAGGAGGACTTTTCCTTCTTATGACTTTCGTTCAAGGTGGACAAACACTATTTCACACAGCAAAAGATGAAATGGAAGAAAGAGCTATCCTAAACTCACTTGGTAGAAAATGGGAGCTTACATTTACAACATTAGTACTTTTTGGTGGTGCATTATATGCTGCATTTCCACTATTTTATTCAGTATCATTCGGTGGTGCATACTGGGTATGGATGTTAATTCTTTTTGCATTCGTTTTACAAGCAGTATCATATGAATATATGAATAAACCTGGAAATCTTATAGGAAAAGGTGCATATAAATTTTTCTTATATTTCAACGGTGTAGTTGGTATGGTACTAATTGGTGCAGCAGTTGGTACATTCTTTACAGGAAGTAATTTCAGCTATGATCCTATTACAAGAGTACTTGAATGGGGAACAGCAAAAGACGGTTTCAATTTAAGAGGTCTTGAAGCAGCAATTGACTTTAAACACGGAGCATGGTTCAACCTTGCATTTGGTGTATTAGTATTTGCAGCAGCAAGAATTCTTGGTGCATTATGGTTAATCAATGATATTGACAACAATGAATTCCCTGAACTTATTGCAAGATTAAGAGGTACAATTAAAAGATGTTTCGTTGTTTTAGTAATCGCTTTAGCTATTGTTTTAGCTGGTTTATTAACAATGAAAGGATACTCATACGATATTCACGATCCAAGTGGAAAAGTTAGTTTAGTTCCTGGAAAATATTTACACAATCTATTATCTTTTGGAGCTATCCCATTACTTTTATTCACAGCTGGTCTTATTCTTTATATTTGGGGAGTATTCAAATCAGGATTTGGTAACTCAAACAAAGGTATCTGGTTCGCAGGTCTTGGAATTGTATTAATCGGTATTATTGTATTTGTAATCGCAGGACTTTTCGGAACTCCGTTCTATCCAAGTTATGCAGATTTACAAAGTTCTCTAACAATTCAAAATAGTTCTGGTAGCAAATATACTCTTGAAGTAATGGCTTGGGTATCAGTAGCGGTACCTTTCGTACTTGGATACATCATCTGGGTATGGTATCAAATGAAAAAAAATGGGCCAATTACAAAAGAAGAAATTGCAGACCCAGAATCTCATGCATATTAAGGAGCTGAGAATGAAAAAATTAATAGCACTTTTAATGGTATTTTTCGGAAGCTTTCTTTTCGCTTCTGAGAAATTAATGCCAAACGGAATCAATCCGGAAGTTCACAAAGTTGACACTACATGGGGAACTATTCTTTTCTTCATGTGGCCAATTTTAATTATTATCGCTTACAAATTTGTAGAATTCACTCTTAAAAAATCAGGTCTTGAAAAAGACCTTTGATTTTTTTTCTTTTAATAATTTTTTTCTTCTAAAATATCCCCATTTAATCTAAATTTGTTATAATTATAATCCAGACAACCACATTACACATTAGGAGAAATTTATGATAAATGAACTTAATAAACTTGGTATTAAAGCAAAAAATATAATCCATAATCCGGATTATGACAAAATTATTGAAGATACCTTAAAAAAAGGTGAAGTAGTAGAAACTGCAAGCGGAGCTACAGCTGTCGATACAGGAGAATTTACAGGAAGAAGTCCAAAAGATAAATTTTTCGTTAAACAACCTCCAAGCGAACAATACATAGCATGGGGTGAAATAAATCAACCAATCTCACTTGAAACTTTTAAAAAACTTGAAGAATTTACAAAAAATGAACTTTCAAAAAAAGATGAATTATACATTATAGATGTTTTTGTAGGTGCGAGTAAAGAAAGCCGAAGAGCTATTAGATTTATAACTCCTATTGCATGGCAGGCACATTTTGTTATGAATATGTTTATATTACCTACTAAAGAAGAGCTCGAAAACTTCAAACCTGATTTTACTTTTATGGTAGCTGGGGAAGCTAGATATCCAAATTGGGAAAAAGAAGGGCTTAACAGTGATATTTTTATAGCATTTAATATTGAAGAAAACAAAGCTGTAATGAGCGGTACGTTATATGGTGGAGAGCTTAAAAAAGGTATTTTTACTATGATGAATTACTGGCTACCGCTTGAAGGAAAACTCTCCATGCACTGCTCTGCAAATGTTGGAGAAAAAGGTGATGTTGCATTGTTTTTCGGTCTTAGTGGAACAGGTAAAACTACACTATCAACTGACCCGCACAGAAAACTTATTGGTGATGATGAGCATGGTTGGGATGATAACGGCGTATTTAACTTTGAAGGCGGATGTTACGCGAAAGTTATCAATCTTGATAAAGAAAGCGAACCAGAAATTTATAATGCTATAAGAAGAAATGCACTTCTTGAAAATGTAGTAATTAAAGAAAACGGAGAAGTGGATTTTACTGATTCAAGTAAAACTGAAAATACAAGAGTAAGTTACCCTATCGAACACATTGAAAATCACGAATGCACTCTAACAGGCGGTCATCCTAAAAATATTATATTCTTAACAGCTGATGCATTTGGCGTACTTCCACCTGTATCTAAACTTACAAAAGAACAGGCAATGTATTATTTCCTAAGCGGATATACTGCAAAAGTAGCGGGAACCGAAAGAGGTATTACAGAGCCTGTTGCAACATTTAGTGCATGTTTTGGTGAGCCATTCCTGCCGCTTCATCCAACAGTATATGCAAAACTACTTGGTGAAAAAGTAGATGAACACAATGTAAATGTTTATTTAGTTAATACTGGATGGACAGGAGGACCTTACGGTGTGGGTCATAGAATGAGTATTAAAGATACAAGAGCATGTATTAATGCTATTCTTGATGGAAGCATTGAAAAAGCTGAATTTGAAATATTGCCTGTATTTAATCTTCAAATACCAAAAGAACTACCAGGTGTAAACACTAAAGTTCTTAATCCAAGAAACACATGGGAAAACAAAGAAGAATATGATAATCAACTTAGAAAACTTGCTGAAATGTTTGTTAAAAACTTCAAAAGATACGAAGACGTAAAAGAAGGAAAAGAATACGAAAAAGCAGGACCAAAACTTTAATTTTTCCTTCTTTCGCTTTATTTTAATACTACTTAAATATTATGCAAAAATTCCAATTTCAAATTAATAAATAAAAATTTATATAGATGATAAGTTCTCAATAAATTTCAAGTATCTTATCATATTATGTTACTTACGAAATAACGTAATAAATACCTTAATGTTTGGATTAAGCGTTAATATTTTTTAATTTTTATATAGTATTAAAAACTTTTTTCATTTTAAATTTATTTAATCAAACCCAAATTAAATTTTATTTGCATTTTTTTAAAATTTTTATTATAATTCTACTCCATTTGCGGGCTTAGCTCAGTTGGCTAGAGCGCCACCTTGCCAAGGTGGAGGTCGCGGGTTCGAGTCCCGTAGCCCGCTCCATTGGCGCCATAGCCAAGTGGCTAAGGCAGGGGCCTGCAAAGCCCTGATCCCCGGTTCGAATCCGGGTGGCGCCTCCATTTAAGCTGACTTTAAGCTATATTTGATATTATTTCATTCCACACCCTGCCCGGGTGGCGGAACTTGGTAGACGCAAGGGACTTAAAATCCCTCGGGAGTTTTTCCCGTGCCGGTTCGAGTCCGGCCCCGGGCACCACTTAAAATTCTTAAATTT
>JALTBU010000051.1 GCA_027008345.1 Nautiliaceae bacterium
CTGTTTATAAATAAAATGATATCAACATTATTAAAATGGGCATTGGTATTAAACGGAGGGAGATTTCTTGGAAGTGTTTTATCAAGTATATCAAGTAAATCGTTTTTGTCTATAAACTCAGGAATATATCCAAGCGCGCTTCTTCTGTTTTGTATAATTTCTTCAGCACTAAATTTTGAAGGAAGAAAAGTTATTTTTTTATCTATAAATTTAGGAATATACTCTTCTTTTTCAAAACTTTCAAACAGTTCATAAACCACATCCCACCTTATTGAATTTTTTGCAAGAGGTAAGGCTTTTAGATTTAAAGGGGTTTTTAAAAATTCATCAATATCTAATTCATACTCTCCACTGTGCAAAATAAAAGCGTTTTCAATATACTCTTCTTCGTTTGGGGCTGTTTTGTTTTCAAGTCTTTTAAAAGGAAAATGGTCGGTTTTAGTTATATTTAATCCAAGAAGATTTGCACTAAATGCCATACTGGCAATTGCATGACCTCTATCAAGCAGACAATATCTAAGCGCTCTTTCTCCGTATTTCCATGCTTCTCTAAGAGGAATTGAAGAAAAAATAACTAAAAAGGCGTTTGTTATAATTTCTTTTTTAGCTTCTCCTAATATTTCAAGTGAGAAATCTTTTACATTAAAGTGCATTATTTTATTTTCAAAAATTATGTAAGTTTCTTCCGGGTGCAGATTGCCGCTTGAAGGATTTACCCTGACTTCCCATTGTGATGTATAAAGTCTTTTGATTGCATTAATTGCAAGTGAATTTTTTAGAAATGTTCCGATTGTTTTTAGATTTATTTTAAAAGCCTTATTTTTAGTGTATAATCTTTCATATGGAAGATTGATATCAAAATAATCAAGCTCTGTTTTAGGGACTAAATACTCTTTATAATAACTCGGCTGATTTTCCCAGTCTAAATATCCCAGTGATTTTGCTAACTTGTTTGGGAAATGTTTTGTTTGTTCGTGCAAAGTTTTAGCAAGCATTTTTTGCCTTTTTATTTTATTATATCAAAATTAGACAAATTTTATCTTTTTTGTTATAAAGGAAAAATATGAAAAAAATAATTTTAATAATTTTAGGAGTGTTAGCTATGGCAAATCATTTAATAAATTCAGACAGTCCGTATCTTTTACAGCATAAAGATAATCCGGTGGATTGGTATCCTTGGGAGAAAGAAGCGTTTGAGAAGGCAAAAAAGGAAAATAAACTTATATTTTTAAGTATAGGATATTCTACCTGTCACTGGTGTCATGTGATGGAGAGGGAGAGTTTTGAAAATGAGGAAATTGCAAAGATTTTAAATGAAAATTATGTTTCAATTAAAGTTGATAGGGAAGAGATGCCTGATATTGATAAATATTATCAAAAAGTATATCAGCTTATGAACAGACGCGCCGGCGGGTGGCCTTTGACTATCATAATGACACCAGATAAAAAGCCTTTTTATGCAGCTACTTATATTCCACCTCATTATTCTCAGTTTGGTCCGGGACTTAAAGAGATACTTACAGCTGTTGCAAAAGACTGGAAAAATAATCCCGCAAAAATAAATGAAATTGCAAATAATTTTGAGAGATATTTTAAAGAAAATGAAAATAAGCCTTTACCAAAAGAGAAAGTTGATAAAAGTATAATTGAAAATATCATCAAACAGGTAAAAGATGAATTTGATTTTGAATACGGAGGCACTAAGGGAGCACCTAAATTTCCTCTTGAATCAACACTTGATTTGATGATAGATGTATATTTATTAAGTAAAGATAAAACAGTAAAAAAAGCAATTGACATAACTTTGGAAAAAATGGCAAAAGGCGGAATATTTGACCAGATTGAAGGAGGATTTTACAGATATTCAACAGATGCCAAATGGGAAGTGCCTCATTTTGAAAAGATGCTTTATAATAATGCAAATCTACCTTTAATTTATCTTAGATGGTATAAAATTACTGATAATAAATTATATTTTGAAGTGGCAAAAAGAAGTATTGATGAAATGATAAACAGATATAGAGATAAAAATGGATTATTTTTTTCAGCATCAAATGCGGACAGTGAAGGGGTTGAGGGTAAATATTTTGTATATGAATATGATGAGGTTGAAAAAGCGTTTAGTGAATTTGAAAACAAAGATGAGCTTTTAGGGTATTTTGGAATTGAAAAATATGGGAATTTTAACGGAAGAAACAATCCTACAATTCATGGAAAAAAACCTAAAAATTATAAAGAGGCTCTTGAAAAATTAAAAGAAATAAGAAAAAAAAGAGTTTTTCCATTCATTGATACTAAAAAAATTACAGCATGGAATGCTATGATGATAAAAGCGCTTTTTAAAATAAGTGAATTTGATGAGAGTTATAAAAATGAAGCTGTTAAGACACTTGATGTTTTAATTAAAGAGATGTATCAAAACGGAAAACTCTACCACTCATACAATAAAAACAAAAATGCCAAGAAAGAAGGGCTTTTAGAAGATTATGCTTATTTAATTTCTGCTTTAATTACAGCATATGAGCATACATATGAAGAAAAATATTTAGATTTGGCAAATAAACTTTTAAAAGAAACTGAAAAATTTAAATACCACGGAAACTGGTATATGAATGAAGAACATTCTATAAAAGCAGATTATTCAGACAGTTCTTATGCATCATCATTAAGTGTTTTGGCAAATGATTTTTTGGATATGGCGGTACTTGAATTTAATTTTGATTATTACAATGAAGCAAAAGAGATAATTGAGAATGGAAGTTTTTATATAAAAAACTATCCTTTATTTTATTCAAC
>JALTBU010000052.1 GCA_027008345.1 Nautiliaceae bacterium
CTTTTTCCACAAAATCACTTAAAATTTCTCTTACAGTGCCTCCAAAATCAATTTTAAGTTTGGTTTTTTTGCCAGCTTTGTTAATTCCAAGGACTCTTCCGGTTCCGAAAACTTTGTGTTTTACAAGTGTTCCTTTTTTGATAGCGGATGATTCGTTTAGGTTTACCCTCTCTCCTCTTATAAGTCCAGCTTCGGTTAAGAATCTGCTTTTTGAAACTCTGCTTCTTTGACCTCTTATATAGCGGCTTTCAACATGACTTAAAGTAAGTTCTTTTCTGGCTCTTGTAATTGCAACATAAGCAAGGCGTCTTTCTTCTTCTATATCTGCATCTCCAAGAGGGAAAAATCCTTCTTCCATCCCTATTACATAAAGATAATCAAATTCAAGCCCTTTACTTGCATGGATTGTCATAACATTTATCATCTCGTCTGCTATTTTATCCTGGTCTGTTTCAAGTGAGAGTTCGTTTAAAAATTCTCTTAAATTAAGATCGCTTTTTTCATGCATAAGACCGTAAAATTCTTCAATGTTTCTTGCTTTGTCTTCATCTTTGTAGCTTTTTGATAGTTCAATTGTCTCTTCAATAAGTTCAGGCAATTCTTCAAGTGAAGATTTTGATAAAAATTCAAGCGTATTTACAAAATCTTTAAGAGTTTTAGCTGCTTTTTTACTTAAAAATCGAAGATCATTTTCTTTTATAAATTCAATAAACGATTTTTCTCCTTTTGCCTCTTCAAGTTTTATTACAGAGGTTTTTCCTATACCTCTTCGTGGTTTGTTTACAATTCTTTTAAATGAATAATCATCGTGAGGATTTACAAGAAGTCTAAGATAACTTATAAGGTCTTTTATCTCTTCTCTTTCATAGAATTTCATACCTCCTACAAGTTTATATAAAATACCTTCGTTTCTAAGACCATCTTCAATGGAGCGTGAGAGGGCGTTAATTCTATAAAGAATTGCTATATCTTTTGGATTTACACCACTGTTTATTAATTTTTTAATTTCCCTTGCAATCATTTCGGCTTCTGCAATTTCATTGTAATTTGATAAAACCCTGACCTCTTTACCATCTCCTTTTGCTGAGATAAGTTTTTTGTTATATCTGTTTTTGTTAAAAGATATTAGTGAATTTGCAGCGTTTAATATTTGGTTGGTAGAGCGGTAATTTAATTCAAGTTTTATAACTTTTGAGTTAAAATCTTTTTCAAAATCAAGTATGTTTTTATGGTTTGCACCTCTAAATCCATAAATACTTTGATCATCATCACCCACTACACAGATATTATTGTGAGTCTTACATAATTTTTTCAAAAGCAAAAGTTGAATTTCATTTGTGTCTTGATATTCATCTACCATTATATATTTATATTTTTCACTTATTTCTTCTGCTAAATCATCATTATTATTTAAAATTTTGTATGTTAAAAGAAGTAAATCGTCAAAATCGACAAGGTTATTGTCAATAAGGTATTTTTGATATTTATCATAAATATGAGCCATTTTTTTGAGAGTTGAATCATTTGCAAGGGCGTAAACTTCATCGGGACTTAAAAAAGAATTTTTGTATTTGCTTATCTCTTTACTCATAAAATTTGGCGGCAGTTCGGTTGAGATTTGTTTTAAAATTTTTCTTTGGTCATCCATATCTATTATAACGAAATTATTGTCTCTGTTTAAAAGATGGATATAAAGTTTTAAAAATAAAAGTCCAAATTTATGAAATGTTAAAAGCAAAGGAGGATGAATTATTTTATCAGTGTCTATCATATCAAGAGCTCTTTGTCTCATTTCACTTGCTGCTTTATTTGTAAAAGTAAGCGTTAATGTATTTGCGGGATCAATTCCGAGGTTTAGAAGATAAGCAAGTCTTGTAGTAATTGTTTTAGTTTTTCCGCTTCCTGCACCCGCTAAAATTAAAAGTGCTCCGTCGATATGTGTTGCCGCTTCATATTGAGATTTATTTAATTCTTCTAAGAATTTCATTTTGCTCCATTTTTATTTTAATTATATCAAAAAAACTTTTGCAAAAACTTATAAGTTTTAGTTATAATTATCATAATTAAACTTGTTAAGGAAGGTGATGCTTACAAAATATTTAGATAAAATATATACTTTTTTAATAATAAATAAAGAATTGAGTTTTTCAAAAGCAAGTAAAGTGCTTGGAATTTCCCAACCGGCAGTTACACAGCAGATAAGAATTCTTGAAAAATATTTAGGGGTAAATCTTTTTGAGCGTAAAAAAAACGGTGTAATGCTTACAAAAGAGGGACAAAATTTCTTAAAAATCGCAAGAGAATTTGAGAAGTTTTTAGAAGAATTTGAAGTAAAAATTGATAAATTTCAAAATCTTGATATGCCATTTATTATGGGTGCTTCACCTACTGTTGGTAGTTATAATCTGCCTGAGTGTATAAAATATTATAAAAATCTTATAAATAAAGAAATCAATCTTGTTATAAAAAGTAACGACGAACTTTTAGAAGATGTGAAAAATTCTGTAATTGATATGGCGTTTGTTACAAAGAAAAAAGATAACGATTTAAAATACGTTGAATGGATAGAAGATGAACTTGTAGTTTTTTCAAATAAACCTCTTCCAACTTCCATTGAAATTAATGATTTAAATAATTACAAAATGATATGTAGGGAATCAAATTCATCTACAAGAGATTTTATTAAAAAAACATTTCAAAAACATAATTTTGAATGTGATAAGTTAAATATAGTAAGTGTGGTTCATAATTCTACCGCTTTGAAATACACAGTTATGAATTCACCTGAGCAGGTTGTTTCAATTATTTCAAAAATGGTAATAAAAGAAGAATTGAAAGATAAAAAACTTTTTTCAGCTAAGATAAAAGGTGTTAATTTAAAAAGGAAAACATATATAACATATAAAAATCCTACAAAAGACATAAATGCAATACTCAATTTTATTAATTCATAAATTTTTTATTACGAGGATTAAGTTCAAATGGATTTTTTTGTTTTTGAGTTTCTGGTTCGTCAAATGTAGCGGTAATATTTATAAAAAGAGGTGTCTCGTCATGAGTTATTTGAACTATTGCTTTTAAAGGTACACTTACAATACTCCCTATGTTTTCCTCACCAAACCCGGCTTCAAAAATTAGAATTTCATTTTCTATTCTTGCACTTTGAAGAGTGTAATTTGCAAGAGAAAAAAGTATCATTTCCCCAAAAGCACTTGTAATATGCTCAGGAAGTACGGGATTAAAGTCTATTTTTTTTGTAACGCATAAAATATCAAATTCATACTGTTTATTTAGCAAAAGAGATAAAATCTCTTTTATATGTTTTAATTTAAGAGGTCTTAAATCATTTATTATGTCTAAATTCATCACTTAGCTCCTTAAATTCATTCATCATATCTTTAACTTCATTCAAACCTTTTTGCCAAAAATTCTCATCTTCGATATTTAATCCAAATAACTCTTCAAACTGTTTTTTTGGAGGAAGACTGCCACCTTGACTTAAAAATTTAATATATTTTTCTTCAAAATTTTCATATCCTTCTTTATAGAGTCTATAAAGCGTAAGTACGAGAAGTTGTGCATAAGAATATGAATAACAATAAAAAGGAGAATGTATGAAATGTGGAATATAACTCCACCATATTGCATAATTTTTAGTTAGATATACACTGTTACCAAACATTTTTTTGTTTTCTTCCATCCATATTTTATTGTAATCCTCAGGTTTTAGTTCATCAAATTTATGAACTTTTCTTTCAAAATTTGTAAATACAATCTGTCTAAAAAGTGTAGCAAAAATATCTTCAAGTTTCCCTGCATATGTTTCAAGAAGTTCTTCTTTGCTTAAACTTTTTTTAATCTCTTCAAATAAAAGCATTTCTGCAAAAATACTTGCTGTTTCTGCTGTTGTAAGAGGTGTATCTTGATTTAAATATCCTGTTTCTCTTGCCAAATATTGATGTATTGCATGACCGAGTTCATGAGCTAATGTAAAAATATCTCTTCTTTGGTTTGTGAAATTTAAAAGTACATACGGATGTGCTTTTGGAGTGGCAGAATGCGAAAATGCACCACCTCTTTTACCTTCTGCCGGATATACGTCTATCCAACCTTCATTAAATGCTTTAAGGGCTATTTCATAAAATGTGTTTGAAAAGTTTTTAAACGCTCTTAAAACCATATCTTTTGCCTCTTCATAACTTATTTCAGGATTTGAATCGGTAAATTTTAAAGGAGCATATCTGTCATAATCATATAATTTGTCATATCCTAAAAGGTCTCTTTTTATATTGTAATAATTTTCTACAATTGAAGTGTTTTTATTGACAGTATCAATAAGTGCATCCACACTTTTTTTGGAAACTCTATTTGAAAGATGTCTTGGAGATTCCGGATCATCATACCCTCTGATTTCCACATAATCTGTTTTCCAATCTTTTTTTATTTGATTATATATAAAACTGAAAAGTTCCTGATGAGGTTTAAGTCCTGTTGTAAGGCTAACTTGCGCTTTTTTTCTTTCGTTTCGGTCATTTGAATATAATTTACTTAAAATTTCTTCTTCACTTAATTTTTTACCTTCAAAAAAGAATTTTAGCCTGCTTATATGTTCATCAAACAGTCTTACAAAAGCAGATGAACTTGTCAAATCCTTTTTCATTAATATTTTTTCTTCTTTTTCGCTGAGTTTATAAGGTGCTTCTTCTTGTAAATGAATCAGGTAATATTTATAAATTCCTGCATTATCAATAAATCTTTGCTGTTTATCAATAGGCAAATAAATAAATTCAAGTTCAAACCATATTAAATGCTCTTCCGCCTGGGTTGCAAGTTTTTGAAAAGTTGCAAGGAAATTCCCTTTGCTTGAATCTGTTGCAAATATAAGATAGATATATGTAAGACTTCTTCCGATATTTTCAAGAATTTCTTCATATTCTTTTAAAACTTCTATAAACTCTTCGGGATTTAGTGTATAAAGTCTGTTTTTGTGTTTTTTTTCAAATTCTTCTGCTTTAAAAATCGCCTGTTTTAAAAACTCTTCCGCCTCAGGGATTGAATTGAAAAGCGCGCTTAAATCCCAGTTCATTTTATTCCTTTTTTATAAAATTATATCATAATCATCTATTTCATAAAATCCCAAAATTGCATTTATCATTGCAATTTTTTTAAAATATTTCAAATCACTTTTATGAATGTTTTCTTCTTTTAGAATACCTTTATTTAAAAGTTCAGCCCTTTTTGTGCCTTTTAAAAGAGGATATTTTGGTGTTATCCATTCACTTCCTGTGAAAAAAGCAATGTTTGATATTGTCGTATCGGTTATAAGATTGTTTTTTAATAAAATAAATTCGTCGTAAATTGAGAATTGAGAATGGAGAGTGGAGAATGGTTTTCTATTTTTATATTTGAATTTATAATCAAAATCAATTTCAACTAATTTAAACTTTTTAAATTCTCTCTTTTTTATTGGAAACCATTCTACATTTTTAATTCCCCATTGATTATAAGTAATTCTAACTCTCCATTCTCCATTTCTTAATTCACAACCTGGAACTAACTTGGAACTTGGAGCTTGGAACTTAAAATAATTTGTAAGATTTTCCATTCTGTTTAAATGATAATTTAAATTTTGAATTTTGCCGTTTTTTACTAAAAGTGTTTCAATAAATTCCATTTTTACCCATTGTATAAAATTTTTACAATTTTTTTGTTACTGTATTTTTTTTCTTTGTTATAATTATCTCAAAATTAAAAAAGGAGAGCAAATGACAGCAAAAGAATTTTTGCAAGAATGCAGAGATAATGAAATAGAATTCGTAGATTTTAGATTTACAGATATAAAAGGTACATGGCATCATGTAACATATGATATTGAAGCGCTTGATGAAGAAGTTTTAACAAACGGACTTCCGTTTGATGGTAGTTCAATTCCGGCATGGCAACCGATTAATGATTCAGATATGCTTCTTAAACCTGATTTTGAAATTGGAACTCATTTTATTGATCCATTCACAGCAGATCCTACAATGGTAGTATTTTGTGATGTTTATAATACAGATGGAACCCCATATGAAAAATGTCCAAGAAGCATCGCTAAAAAAGCGCTTAAATATCTTGAAGAGAGTGGAATTGGTGATGTTGCATATTTCGGACCTGAAAATGAATTTTTCGTATTTGATAATGTAATCATTAAAGATGAAATAAATTCACAATGTTATGAGGTAGACAGTAGTGAAGGTGTATGGAATGATTATGCAGAATGGGGAGATGAGCTTAATATTGGTCACAGACCAAGAACAAAAGGCGGATACTTTCCAGTAGCTCCAATTGACAGTATGGTTGATCTAAGAGCAGAAATGGTAAAAGTTTTAAAAGAAGTGGGTCTTAAAACATTTGTGGTTCACCACGAAGTTGCTCAGGCTCAGGGTGAAATCGGTGTTAGATTCGGAACACTTGTAGAAGCAGCTGATAATGTTCAAAAACTTAAATATGTTATAAAAATGGTAGCTCATCTAAATGGTAAAACTGCTACATTTATGCCAAAACCTCTTTATGGTGATAATGGAAATGGAATGCATGTTCACCAATCAATATGGAAAAACGGTAAAAACTTATTCTATGATCCAAACGGTTACGCGAATTTGAGCGATATAGCTAAAAAATATATTGCTGGTGTATTTGCTCATGCTGATGCTGTGGCTGCATTTACAGATGCATCTATGAATTCATATAAAAGACTTCAACCTGGATTTGAAGCTCCAAATATTTTAGCATACAGCGCAAAAAACAGAAGTGCAAGTTGTAGAATTCCTTTTGGTGCAGGTGAAAAATCAGTAAGAACAGAATTCAGATTTCCTGACAGTTCATCAAATCCTTATCTTGCATTTACTGTAATGCTTCTTGCAGGGCTTGATGGAATCAAAAATAATCTTGAAATTTATGAAGCGGCAAGAGAGCCTCTTGATGAAGATTTATTTGAATTAAGTCTTGATGAAATTAAACAAAGAGGAATCAAAACTCTTCCTGCAACATTAAGAGAAGCAATTTATGCAGTAGAAGACGAATTAAAAAATCCAAACAGTTTCTTAAAAGCCGTTATGAGCGATGATTTTATCAAAACATATATCGATTACAAATATGAAACAGAAATTATTCCTGTGGAAGGAAGACCTCATCCGTATGAGTTTGTTACAACTTACTCATGCTAATTTTTTCTTTTTTTCCTTTTTTGTTATAATCGAAATAAAAAAGGTGTTATTTGTTAAAGATTTTATTAATAGAAGATAATAAAACCTATCAAAAAGCAATTGAGAAATTTATTTCAAAAGAAATTCTATTTGTAGAATTTAAAATAATCGATACTTTTGAAAAATTACAAAAAGAAGAAATAGAGTTATATGATATAGCTATATGCGATTATATACTTCCAGATACCAAAAATGACGAACATATCGAATACCTTCTAAATCATTATATAAATACAATTGTCCTTACGAAATATCATGATGATAATATTAGAGAAAAATATATTGATTTGGTCTTAGACTATATTTATAAAGATGATGTTAATACATTTAGATATTTAACTCAGCTTGTTAAAAGATATAATAAAAACAAAAATAAGAATGTATTAGTTGTAGATGATTCAAAAGTAATAAGAAAAAAAATATCAAAATATTTAAAACTTTTTAATTTAGAAGTTTTAGAAGCTGAAAATGGAAAAGAAGCAAAAGCTATTTTAGAACTTATTGATAATGTTTCTCTTATAATCACAGATATTGTTATGCCTATAATGGATGGTTTTGATTTAATTAAAAGTATAAGAAAAAATAAATCTTTTGAAGAGTTGCCTATTCTTGGAATTTCAGGTTTAAATAACAACAATGAAACAATTAAAATTTTAAAATATGGTGCTAATGATTTAATTAAAAAACCGGTTTTAAAAGAAGAGTTGTTAATTAGGGTTGGGAATTTGTTAAATCTTTATGATTTTATAAATCAGTATAAGCAAAAATCAGAAATAGATCCTTTAACAAAAGCATATAATAGAAATATACTTGAAAGCAAAATTGATTCTCTTTTTCATATATATGATAAAAAAGCAATTGCAATGCTTGATATAGATTTTTTCAAAAAAATAAATGATACTTATGGTCATCAGGTAGGTGATGAAGTTTTAAAATATTTTGCAAATCATATTAAAGAAAATATACGTAAAAATGATTTTTTAATCAGATATGGAGGTGAAGAATTTTTGGTATTTATGCCAAATACTTCAAAAGAAGAAGCTTATATTGTTTTATACAAAATAAAAAATTCTTTAAAAGATATTAATGGTATAAAATTTACTTTTTCAGCAGGAATTGCAGATGAGGGAGAAACACTTGCAGAAATGATAAAAATAGCTGATAAAAGACTTTACAAAGCAAAAAATGAAGGAAGAAACAGAATAATTTTTAAGTAGGGATATAAACTTTATTAATCATCTCTTTATATTCTTCATAAACATTACTGTCTATTGTAATGCCTCCCCCGCTTTTATATGTGAATGTGTGAATGTGTGGATAAGTGGATGAGTTTTGAATGTTTAATTTTGAATTATTTATAAATTTTCCATTTTGCATTTTAAAATGTTCATTTTCAATGTATCTTATTATTACTGCACTGTCAAGGAATGTTTTTTCATCTGTAATACCGAATATACCTGTATAATATCCTCTGTTATAGCCTTCAACTTTTTTTATGATTTCAACAGTTTTTTTCTTTGGTGTGCCTGTTACAGAGCCTGCGGGTAGGAGTTTTAAAATTAAATCAAGCCAATTTTTACTCCAGTTGTTTGGTAAATCTGATTCAATTTCACTGCTTACTTGTAAAAGTTCTTTATCTCCTGCTTGTATTTTATCAACAAATCTGAATTTATTTACTTTTACATTTTTTCCAATAATTCCAAGATCGTTTCTTAGTAAATCAACAACCATTGTATGTTCGGCCATTTCTTTTATATTGGATAAAATTTTTTCTTTTGCATTTGGGATATTTGCATCAATTGTCCCTTTCATCGGGTATGTGAAAATTTTATTATTTTCTATTTTTACAAATCTCTCTGGTGAGAAACATACAAACTTGTCTTTAAATAAAAGTTTAAAAGGTGCTTTTGCAATATTATAAATTTCTAAAAGTGATAAATTAGTTTCTATTTTTGTCGGAAATGTTAAATTTAAAAGATATGTGTTTCCTTTTTTTATTTCTTCAATTACTTCATTAAATGCTTTTTTATATTTTTCAAAAGAGATTGGATGTTT
>JALTBU010000053.1 GCA_027008345.1 Nautiliaceae bacterium
GAAGCTCAAAGGATAAAACTGGCAAAAGAGCTAAGCCGTCGTGATACCGGAAATACACTGTATATTTTGGATGAGCCGACAACAGGACTTCATTTTAAAGATATTGACAATCTAATGAAAGTATTGCAACATTTAGTAGATCTTGGAAACAGTGTGATTGTAATTGAGCATAATCTTGATTTTATTAAAAATGCTGATTATATTATTGATATGGGACCAGAAGGCGGAAGTGGCGGTGGAAAAGTAATCGCCACAGGTAGTGTTGAAGAAATTGTAAAAAAATATGCTAATATTAGCTATACGGCAAAATATCTTAAAAAGGAACTTGAATTTTTAAAATAGAAGAAATTAAACATTTTTTTATAATTCCTCTTATAATTGGTATTATAGGAGGATTTTCCGCTTACTTTTTTAGAGATCTTATTAAATTTTTTACAGATATTTATAATGATTTGAATATCATTCACTCAAATTTTTTTTATTTAATATCAATGCCTCTTGTTTTTTTATTTTCTTATTACATAATTAAAAATTTTCCAATTAATCCAAACAATGTCTCAATTGATGAAATTGCGAAAAAAATATCTCTTGCAATGGGACACTTTTCACCTCTTAAAGGTTTAATTGTTTTATTTTTAACTCCACTAAGCCTTGGATTTGGTGTACCGGTGGGAAGAGAAGGTCCTATTGCAAAACTTGGAGGGGTTGGAACTGAGATTTTTTTAAAACTCATAAAACCTCAAAGGCTTGATATTCCAATTTATCTAAGTGCCGGAGTTTCAAGTGCAATTGCGGCAACCTTTAACGCACCTCTTGCCGGGATTATTTTTGGAATAGAAATAATAATAGGCAGAATTAATTCATATATTTTAATACCATTAATTGTCTCAACCTTTACAGCCACACTTATTTCAAGAGAATTTATAGGAAATTTTGCAGCTTTTTATGTACCTCATCTAAACTATTCTCATACATATCTTTTCCTCTCTCCTTTTGAAGCGGTTTTTTTTGGTTTTTTGGCAATCGGATTTTTAAAAGCAATAATTTATTTAAAAGAACTAAAACAAAAATCAAAAAACTGGGATAAAACTATTTTAATATTTGGATTTATTGTAGGTCTTTTAATTGTTATAAGACCTGAGATTAAAGGTGTTGGATACGAATATGTAGAAGAAATTTTTCAAAATAAAATTACTTTTTTTGCTGCATTTTTTATAATGCTTTTCAAATATATTGGAACTATTTTAAGTATAGGAAGCGGTATTTTTGGAGGAATTTTATCTCCAAGTATTTTTATAGGTGCTTTTGGCGGATACTTTTTTGGAAGTTTTTTTCATTTTTTAGGACTTGACCCAAGGGTATTTGCTCTTATTGGGACTGCGGCAATGCTTAGCGGTGTTACAAAATCACCTCTTAGAAGTTCAGTGATTATTATAGAACTTACCCATTCTTACCAGTTTATTTTACCAATTCTCATAACCTCAGCCATTACAAACTATATAATTTCACTACTTGAGCCGGGGAGTTATTTTAAAAGAGCCCTGCTTCAAAGAGGAATTGACATTGATGATGAAAATCTTATAAATTTCTTCACTGTTGATAACCTAAAAAAATATATTTTAAATACCAAACCCCTAAAAGAAAATGACGATTTAAAAACAATAAAAGAGAGATTTCAATTTACATGCGTGCCATATTTACCTGTAACTGATGAAGAAAATAAACTAATTGGAATTGTGTCTTTGAGGGATTTAAAAAAGAAAAAATTTATAAATAAACAAAACATTTTAGTAAAAGACATTATGGCAAAAAACCCGTTTACCATTACACCTCAATCTAGTAAAAAAGATATTTTTAAAGCTCTGAGCGTAATCAATTCCAATTATATACCTTTTACTGATGAAAATAACATTTATAAAGGTATGATTGACCTTAATCAGTTTTTAAGAGATATTTCATTAAAAGTGTGATTTAACAACTATTCATAATTTCTTATATTGACAAAAGCTATTGTTTTGTTTTATAATTCACTTACCGAACGGTAAGTAAGGAGATCGGTTGAATAAAAAAGATGAAATATTAAAAATTGCAAGCCGTGAATTTGCAAAATACGGCTATAACGGTGTAAGTATGGATACTATCGCCAAAAAAGCTGGAATCAGTAAAGCGGCGATATATTATCACTTTAAAAGCAAATCTTCGCTTTTTGAAGAAATTGTTATGCCAAAGGTTCAAAAGCTTATCGATGAAATTTATTCATTTGAAAATGAAGATCCCAAAGAAGAATTGAAACACTATATTAATTCTTATGCAAAAATTTTCAGAAGATATCCATGCTTTGCGGCTGTCTTAGCACACGAATTTGTAGACGGCGGGAGGGATTTGAGTGATGAGATAATCAAAAATCTCTCAAAAGTTTTTAAAAAACTGTTAAATGTCTTACAAAAAGGACAGAAAAAAAATATTTTTCAAATAGAAAATCCTTTTTCGATACAATTGATGATAGTAAGTTCACTTGTTATGCATCAGACTACAAAACCTTTGAGAAAAAGAATTTCAAAATACATAGAAATAGAATTAAATCCAGCCATTGAAGATATAGCAAATGCAATTTATCAAAAAATCCTAAAAGCCATTTCAAAGGAATAAAATGAAAAAGCTAATTTTACTAAGCTCGGCTTTAATTGCAATAAATGCAACTCAGATAACTGATTTATTTGAAGCCGTAAAAAAAATACCTGAAACAAAAATTGATAATATAGCAATAAA
>JALTBU010000054.1 GCA_027008345.1 Nautiliaceae bacterium
AAAAATATTTCATTTAAATCATTTGTATATGCCATAGCAAGACAGGAGAGCAGATTTATACCTGCAAGTGTCAGTAGAAGTTATGCACTGGGTACTATGCAGATTATGCCTTTTTTGGTAAGAAGTTATAAAGGTGATGTATTTAAACAATTCGATTATAAGCAAAATATTAAACTCGGTGTAAAACACTTAAAATGGCTTTTTGCAAAATTACACGATCCTTTGATGGTTGCTTATGCATATAATGGAGGTATAGGATTTGTAAACAGAAAAGTTAAACCTTTTTTTAAATACAAAGGCAGATTTGAGCCTTTTTTAAGTATGGAACTTGTTAAATATGATGAAAGCAGGGAATATGGGAAAAAAGTATTAGCGAATTATGTTATTTATTCACATATTTTCAGAGATAAAAATGTGAGTTTGCATAAACTCCTTAAAAAGTAAGTTTTGCTTCGCCCCAGTGTTTACTTTTGTATATAAGTTTTAATGGTTTATTTGTCTGATTGAATTCAACAATATAATAATTCATCCATGAATTGTAAAACGGATAATATCTATATGGTATAAAATTAGGAATTTGTGATGTGATTTTCACAGGTTTTTTACCATTTAATGTTAATGTGAATTCATTATTTTGGATAGAATTGTCAAAACCGTTGTAAACACCGATTAAAAAAGTTGGATATTTAAATTTATTCGGATATAAAGGATTCAAATAAACAGCATCAATTAATGCTTTTGTTTCAAGGGAATTTACTATTTGGCCTCTTTGGGTATATTTTAATGTTTTTTCATATAAAATATCTTTTTTAAAAGCATTTTTAATTGCACACCCATTAAAAATTACAGCTAAAGTTATTAAAAAGAAAAACGCTCTCTTCATTTAAAACCTTTTTTTGGTTATTATAACATTAATTTTATTAAAGGAGAATAATGAAATTTAACGTAATCGGAATTGGCGATTATATTGGGAAATGTATTTATGATGAAGCAGAAGATGCTTTAATGGTAGATAAAAAAACAGTTCTTGATTTTAAAAAAAAATATGAAGATTATCTTAAATATACAAAATTTTTAATTAATACAAAAATGGATAGACACTGGGTGAGTTTTCAGTTTATACCGGCCGAATATGAATATCTAAAAAGAAAATTTGCAATAATTACAGCATATAATCCTAAGGAACTTATTTTAAATGAATTTTTGAATTTTATAAGAAATACCGAGCTTGAAAGTCTTATTAAAACACTTGGATATGATTATATGACAAGTATAGGAGAACTTTTTGATCACAGTGAGAAAAGTTTTATAATATATGATATTGATAAAAAAGAAGCATTGGAGATAGCAAAACAATTTGACCAAAGTACAATTTTTTATAATTCGGGTAAAGAAATTTTTATTACTGAATGTGATACTCATAAAGATATTTTAAAATATAATTACGAAAAACATTTTAAAGGATTTTAATGGAAGATTACAAAAATAGAAAACTTACAGGTCCAGAAATAGCAGGTGTGAGTGCGGCTGTTTTAATGTTTTTTGGAGTAGGAATGATAATGGGAGGCAGTGCAAGTGGAAATATGAAGTTATTTTGGAGCGGTGTAGGAGTTTTCAGTATTGGAAGTGCAATAGCTTTATATCTTTTGTTTAAATACAAACCTAAAAAGGATGATGAGAATTTTTAATTGTGTAATATGCGGTGAATTTTCTTTTAGCCTTATTTGTAAAAAATGTAAAAAACTTATTAAGCCTCAAATAAAATATAAAGATGATGTTATAAGCTTTTATGATTATGAAAATATTGAATTTTTAATTAAATTTAAATATAAAAAATTTGGTAATTTCATATTTAAAGAACTTTCTTACCCTTTTTCGGTTTTCTCGGCAAATTATCCCCAAAAACTTAATGTTATACCGATAGATGATAAAACAAAAAAAGGTTTTTCCCATACGGCAATTCTTGCAAATGTTATGAAAAAAGATAAAAAATTATATTCAACCCTTCATTCTCAAAATGAAATTAAATACGCCGGAAAAACACTTGAATACAGACTTAATAATCCAAGGGATTTTAAATACACAGGTCCTAAGAATATTGATGCAGTATTGGTTGATGATGTGGTTACGACAAAAACTACGCTTAATGAGGCAAAAGAAGTTTTAAAAAAACATAATGTTAATGTATTGTTTTGTCTTGTATTGGCAGATTTGAGATATTAAACAAGAACAAGGAAGTAGAGAATTTTTAGTTTTGAGTGTTTAATTTTGAGTTGAAAGTAAGAGTGTATTTAAGTAACAAGCTATGTAAATAGCAAATGAGAAATGAGCTAAAAGTAAGATACGATGGATGAATTTTGAATTCAGCTTTAATCTTTATACTTCTAATGCAACCGGTATTTTGGTATAATTGTTTAAAAAAGGATATTAATGCAAGTTATTCCTGTAAGAATTGAAGATACCCTTGCAAAAAGCTATCTTGAATACTCTATGAGTGTAATTGTCGGAAGGGCTCTTCCTGATGTAAGAGATGGGCTTAAACCTGTTCATAGAAGAATACTTTATGCAATGTATAAAATGGGTATCACTTCAAGCTCTCCATATAAAAAGTCTGCAAGAATTGTAGGGGATGTTATAGGTAAATACCATCCGCACGGTGACAGTGCCGTATATGAAGCGCTTGTAAGAATGGCGCAGGATTTTTCAATGAGAATGCCTTTAATCGACGGTCAGGGGAACTTCGGAAGTATCGACGGTGACAATGC
>JALTBU010000055.1 GCA_027008345.1 Nautiliaceae bacterium
AGCTGTGAAATGGTATGTCCTGTAAAAATTCCTTTTTCAAAACAACTTCGTCAGATGAGAAAATATGTCACAAATGAAAACATGATGGTAAAGTTTGCTGAAAATTCAATGCATTCAGATAAAATGTTTAAACTTTTTAGCAAAGTACTTAGACTGACTCCAAAACTTCTTCTTGAAAAAGCCATAAATGAATGGGCTAAATACAGACCTCTTCCTGAAATTCCAAAAGAGAGATTTATCAAATAGGAGAAAAAATGGAAAAACTTGAAAAATTCATAGAAAACCTTAAAAAAGCCGGAGGGGAAATTTTAGATGAAATACCAGAGAATTATTATCAAACAAAAGCTCTTTTAGGAGTTGCAGAAAATGGTGCGGTATGGGTTGATGAATATAATGAAAAACTTTTTTTAAATGAAAATGTGGCGGTTATTTTAGATAAAAATTCAATAGTAGAAACCACAGAAGAAGCAATGGATTTTATAAATACACCGGGAGTTTTCATTTCAGGTCCAAGTAAAACAGCTGATGTTGAGAGTTTTTTGGTTTATGGTGCACACGGACCAATCAGACTTGGAATATACTTGATATAAATATAAAATTTAGTTATATTAAAACAAAAAGGATATATATGAAAAAATTTGAAGAAATGGATACAAAAGAGAAAATTGAAGCAATAGAAGAAGTATTAAAAAAAGATATTATGCCAATGCTTGCATTTGATGGTGGATATGCTGAGGTTGTTGATGTAAGAGAGTCCAATGGAGAAACTCATGTATTTATAAGATATGGCGGGGCCTGTGCAGCGTGCAGTTCTGCTGGTGGTGCAACGCTTTTTGCAATAGAAGAGACTCTTAGAAAAAAACTTAATACTGACAAAATAAGGGTTTTTCCAGTATAATTTCAAAAAAGGCTTTTAATGTCACAAAAAACCCTTAAATTTTTTCTTTTTCTTGCAATTTTGATTAATTTTTATCTTACATTGTCAATTACTCCGCTTTTTAACCTCGATGAAGGAGCGTTTAGCGAAGCTACCCGTGAGATGTTTTTAAATCACAATTTTATTACAACATATCTAAACGGAAATTTAAGATTTGATAAACCTATTTTAATTTACTGGCTCCAAGCTCTCTCAACCCTGATTTTTGGATTTAATGAATTTGCACTTCGTTTACCAAGCGCAATTGCAGCAACTTTATGGGCTATAGGGATTTATATTTTCACCAAAAAAATATTTGATGAAAAAAAGGCAATTTTTGCTTCGTTTTTTATGGTTGCCGCTCTTCAAATAGGTCTTATTGCAAAAGCTGCAATTGCTGATAGTCTACTTAATATGTTTATAGCTTTTTCTATGTTTAGTCTGTATATTTATCTACAAGAAAAAAAAGAAAAATACTTGCTTTTAACATTTGCATTTATAGGTTTTGGATTTCTTACAAAAGGACCTGTTGCAATTTTAATACCGCTTGCCACATATTTTATCTATTCACTTATTCATAAAAGCTTCAAGCAGTTTTTAAAAGATGTTTTTAACATTAAAGGAATTATTATTTTTGCAATTATTGCCCTTCCGTGGTATATTTTGGAATTCAAAGCACAGGGTATGAAATTTATAGACGGATTTTTCTTAAAACACAACCTAAAACGATTTGATACAAGTTTTGAACATCACAAGGGAAGTCTGTTTTATTATATCCCTGTTGTTTTAATCGGACTTCTTCCTTGGACGAGCCTGTTTATAAAATACCTTGCAAAACTTAAAGAAATGATAAAAAATGATTTTGTTTTATTTGGCAGTATATGGTTTTTCTTTGTATTTTTGTTTTTTTCACTATCAGGCACAAAGTTACCTCATTATGTAATTTACGGGTACACACCGCTTTTTATTTTTATGGCCTTGGCATATGAGAGAATAAAAAGCGAATTTTTATATTCTCTGCCTTTAATACTCTTTGTTGCGATTCTTTTAATTCTTCCTTTTTATTTAAAAGCAAATTTGGCTCATTTCAAAGAATTTACAAGAGTCGCTGTTTTAACTTTATATCCTTATTTTAATAAATTTTATTTTGCATCTCTTGGAATAATTCTGTTTTTAGCCATTTTTAAATACGGCAAAGAAATTAAAACAATAATTCTTGGATTTAGTATGATTTTTATATTAAATTATGTAGGATGGATATATGCTCATGTAAGGGCAATTCCTGTAAAAGAAGCAGCAATATATGTAAAAAAACACAATATTAAAAACGTAGTAATGTACCATCTAAATACACCTTCATTTGATGTTTACGCAAAAATGCTTGTTGAAAAAAGACATCCAAAAGTGGGTGATATTGTCCTTACAAAAGTGACCACCTTAAAAGAATTCAATTATGATTTACTCTTTAAAAAAGGAGTAATTGCCTTAATTAAAATCAAACCAAAAACTAAAATAAACGAACCTTTTAATTACAAAAAGGACAGAAGAAAATGAAAATTTTAGTAATTGGAGGAGGTCCTGCCGGAGCTACGGTCGCAAGGCTTTTGGCTGAGAGTTTTGATGTTACACTAATTCAGGACAGAGACTGGGACAAACCCTGCGGAGGTGGAACTAAAAGCAAAATATTTGATGAATTTAAAATTCCAAAAGATATTATAAAGCATCAATTAGACCATGTAATTATTGAATACAAAAACAAAAAATCAAAAATTGACTTAAAAGGTAAAAACCTCTCAATTGTAAAAAGAGATGAATTTGATAAAACTTTAAGAGATTTAGCCCAAAA